>JAFWZP010000108.1 GCA_017522255.1 Bacteroidales bacterium
GAGATTGGTAAACTATACTCCATATATAAGTCAGATAAAGCAAAAATGCAGTGGCTTAAAAAAGGTGTAGAGCATACCTTTATCGATGAAGATATGTATTGCTCGCACGAAGATAGTTTTGGCACAAATTTTAGTGTAATGCAAAAAGCGTGTGCAGATATAAGGGAGGAGATGCTCAATAAGCCAAAAGAGAATAAGGAACTATTTATTAAAGGCATTTTGGAGGACTTATCTGCTACATATAAGCTTATAGAGCCAATCTTTACAAAGTCGCAATATAAAGCAATTAGGGAAATTATCATGGAGCGAACAGATTTCGACTTACATAGCGAGGAGTTTGTATCGTGGGCATTTGCTACTTATCAACGATTTGTAAATAACCTCTATGTGATTTGCCTCGAAAATGGTTTTAATTTGGATGAGATACAAGTAAAATACTCTCTGCCAATATCATATAAGTGGGATTGGAGCGACACGGACTATTGCATTTCTCAATCGGAGTTTAACGAGTTGTGTGCAAATCTCAAACATCCTTTCACATTTAACTCCCGCAAAGAGAATGAGGATATATTTGTGTGTAAACGAAATGACAAGGAACTACATCGCATACACAAGGAACTACAAGAGCGAGGATATATAAAAGGCTCTGTATATGATTTTGTCGCAATAATGAAAGGAGAGGAGTGTTCTGCAAAGCTCGAATGGAAATTGGCAAGTACAAGAAGACCAAAAGACCCATCGCCTATTGCTTTACGAGATTTCCTGCAACTAATGGGGTGCGACCTAAAACAAGCACAAATTATCGCAAATAACTACTTTGACAAATCTTTGCCTCGCTACAAAAATGCTGAAAGTGAACACCACAAAGAACTATATCAAATAGTAAACAAAATGTAATAACATTTGTGTTATATACTTATTGTAATCTGTTAAATATTAGTATATTAAATAGCACATCAAAGGTAATGTATTGATGTGCTATTGTTCTATATAGCACACCTCTATTTCATCTAATATCTTTGCATCGAGGGTTGAGGATAAGCCGACCTCGACCAGACCCTGCAATCGGCAACGGCTAACCGAAAGGCAGGTTTTAATAATCCATAAAATAGGTATAAAATGGATGTTATTTTTCAAACGATGCGAGATTTAATTAAAACCGAATGTCGGGCAATCTTCGCAGAACTACGAGCCGAGCAAAAGGCACAAGCCGAGCAAAAGGCAAAGGAAATGCTCTTAACACCTACGGAGGTATGCGAGCAATTAAGAATTTCGGAGGTTACCCTTTGGAGATGGAGCAAAGCCGAGTATCTAACACCTCTATATATAGGAGGAAAAAGAAGATACAAAGCAAGCGATGTGCAAGCAATCATCGAGAAAGGAGGAGCAGGATGTTAATAGAGAACAATGCCCCCGAAGCACAAGGTACAACGGAGGCAATAAGCGAGGCAAGTGTGTTATTTCAATGCAAAGATAGTGAAAACCAAGCAGATAAGCAAGAAACCGCACGAGATTTTGCACACCGATATTTAGTCGGAACGGCTGCCGTAAGTTTTCAATACCGAAATGAGCATCACACCAAAGTAGAAACCGACTTTGAGGCGTACTTATGCGAGATTTTCGAGTGTTACATTACGGGCAATCAAGGCGATAAAGTACCTTACTTTTTCCTTGCAGATGGCAGAAATGCAGTGAGAGTGTATAATGGTCGCTATTTCGAGCGTATCGAGCAAGAGGAGTTCGGGTTGATAATAAAAAGGGTGCTATATGAGGCAGGAACGAGCCGAGTGTATATACAAAAGTCGCATAA
>JAFWZP010000109.1 GCA_017522255.1 Bacteroidales bacterium
ATAATAAATATAAGGATTATGAATTTAGGAATAAAAGTATTGGTGGCAGAGGACGACCCCAATTCGGCAACAATTTTTGAAGGCCTACCTTACTCAAAAAGGTTATCAAGTATTATTGGCTACCGATGGACAAGTAGCATTGGATTACTTTAAACAAGACGAAGTAGATGCCTGTATTTTAGACATTATGATGCCTACTAAAGATGGCTTTGCAGTGGCTAAAGAAATAAGACGCTTCGACAAGAAGGTGCCCATTATATTTTTGAGTGCCAAGACTTTGGAAGCTGACAAACTAAAAGGTTTCGAAATAGGCTGCGACGACTATATCACCAAACCGTTCTCTATGGAAGAACTTATTGCTCGTTTGAATGCCACTTTGCGTAGAACATTCGACGACAACAAGCCCGAAAACAATATTTTTAATATAGGCAACTATACGTTCGACTACAACCGTCAACTACTGACTATCAATGGCGAAGACCAAAAATTAACGGCTAAAGAATGCGAATTGCTTAAAATGTATTGCGTAAACTTCAACCAATTGGTGGAACGTGTAACCACATTGCAAAAAATATGGAAAGACGACAGCTATTTTGCTGCTCGCTCGATGGACGTATACATAACCAAGATACGAAAATATTTATCAAAAGACCCTGATATTCAATTGGTAAATATGCACGGTATTGGTTTCAAACTTACATCGCTAACTCTACCAAAGAAGTGAGAAGTGAGCTATGAGAAGTGAGCTATGAGCAGTGAGCAGTGAACTCAAAGTTCATAGCTCAAAACTCAAAGCGTTTTAAAAACAATACCGCTAACCTCGCTAACCTTACTAACCGATAACCCTTTTTTTTGGGGACAAAGGACAAAAGACATTAGACATTAGACTTTAGTCCTCAACCTCCAAAAAAAAAGGGCGTATGTGATACGCCCCTACACGGATAATTTTCTAATTCCGTAATTCCCTAATTTGAAATATTATCCTGCAAAACCACCATCATCGGGATTTGATGGACCATCAGGGTCTACCACTTCGTTGCCATCGCCATCGGGCAAGGCTTCACCATCGTTGGTGTCGGTAATGCGTTGATAGACTTTGTTTTCGGCAGTCAAATCCAAGCATTTGTACACTCCATCGAGTTCCAAATCTACATTATCCAACTTCTCCTTCAACGATGTGGAAGGACGGAAATTAAGGTGCAACATCTTGAACTGTTCCATACCTGCTTCTGCAGCAGTGGGTGCCACACTACCTTCACAACTTAGGCTGAAAGTTCCAAAGTTCTCCAACTGAATGCTATGACCATTCAAAAGGTAGTTTTCCATTGCCTCGGTTATGCCTATAAGTGCAGCACTTACAAACGCCCTAGGTACATAGCTGTTTTTTGATACACTTTCCACTATATCAGCACTTTCTATTGTACTGTAACGTACGGGGCGGATTACGTATCCGCTTTTTACTTCACCACTTTTCAAGTAGTTGATGTTTTGTTCCTGACTTTTTAAAATAATTTTTGCCATAATACTTTGTGTTTTTTATTTGATTATTAATTGAGCTTTGAGCTTTGGGCTTTGAGCTCACTTCTCATTGCTCTATATATAAATAGTCTCGACTTTTGAAAAAGACGAAAAAGTTGAAGAAAAAATGAAAATTTTTTTTTCGTGTGTACATGGATAAAAAAAGCTCAGTTTTTTTTTATTACTACACAATAATATTGGATATATTGCGTTTTTGTAAACAAATAATTTCATAGGTAAGATGCTTCTTAACTCGGTGCCATAATCGGTACCGAGTTTTTTTTTTTGCAACATACACAATATAGTTATATAATATACGTTATATAGACACATACTTTTTTTGAGTATAAAAAGCCAAGCCCGATACTGTAAAAGGTGTCGGGTGTTTTTTTTAAACAAAAGACAAAAGACGAAGGACAAAAGACTTTAGACTTTAGACATTAAACCTTACAGTAGTGGTTAACGGTTAACGGAGGTTAGCGAGGTTAGCGGTATTGTTTTTAAAAAGTCTACAAGTCTTAGAGTCTACAAGTAACTCGTGTCTTGTTGTCTTGTTGCATAATAATATATATAGCATGTATAATAATATATATAGTATGTACTGTAAATATAATATTATAGTATGTATAATAATATATATAATAGTAGAAATATAAAATACAATATATATATAATAGTAGATATATATATAATAGTAGAAATGTATAATAAAT
>JAFWZP010000110.1 GCA_017522255.1 Bacteroidales bacterium
AATCCTTAATCCTTAATCCTTAATCCTTAATCCTTAATCCTTAATCCTTAATCCTTAATCCTTAATCCTTAATCCTTAATCCTTAATCCTTAATCCTTAATCCTTAATCCTTAATCCTTAATCTTTTACCCCTAAAATCATCTACTATTTTGTTGGCTTGAGGTGATATTTTAAACACATACACGGCTCCTACCCCTATGGTTGCCACTATAATAGTTCGATATAAGGCATCGAGGAAATGATTTTCCAACGTTGGGAGTAAAAAATTAATGATAAGTACTGCGACTATTATTCCTAATAGTTTCAGGTGGTTGATGGAAAGAGGGTGTATTTTTAATTTAAAGTATACAAACAAAGTTAACAACAAACCAAACACCACGTAAGTAATCACCTTAGCAAGAGCGGCACCACCCATACCGAAATATGGTATAAGCACTTGATTTCCCGCTATTCCCAAAGCAGAAAGGAAGAGTAAAAAAGGCAAATAATACATATAATATTTCGACAACTGAATGATATTTAGCGAGAAAGTGAAAGTGATATTAATCACTCCTGCCAAAGCAATAAGCACCATCACCCATTTACCGCTTTCGTATTTAGCTCCGTTAGGTATCAGTTCAAAAATATTATCCACATTAATAAAGAGCAACAAAAACACTGCCGAGCTTATAATCATCAAATTGATACTTACCGACTTAAGCAGTTGCGAAAGAGCCTTGGTATCGTTGTTTTTAACAGCTTCGGCAGCTATTGGTTGCGATATAGCAAAGAGCGAGCGTGATGGTATTTCACTAATAATGCCCATATACATTGCTATACGGTATATGCCTAAATATTCCAACCCCAGCATACCTGCTATCATAAACGAGTCTACCTTAGTCATAATAGTAGTACCCACCGATGCCAAGAGAGTGTAGGCGGCGTATGAGGCAATATCTTTACGCATAGGTTTGGAAATAAAACTGTTGTCGTGTTGTAGTGATAACTTGTCTATCTTGGCAATGTAAAAGAAGTTTATCATCATGGCAATGCCGTATACCATCACTTGAAGGGCTACAAGCCAGCGTATATCCACCACATTAAAGGCAAACATAAGCAATATAGCCATGTTGAATACTCTGATAATAACCTCTTGTACCATACGAGGGACTACTATACGCATCAATACATTGCTGTAGGTTGCAAAAATATTTTGATAAACTATAAAGAAAGCCCAAGGGAATATCCAGTAAAAATAGTCGGAAAAAACGGCGGCATTTTTACTGAAATAATCTATTATAGGAGCTTTCAGAATAATGGTAAGGGAAAAGAATAGAGCCACACCAAGTAGCGGTATTACAAGCAAGTAATAAAAAAAACCGTTATGTTTTTTGTCAGGATTTTTAAAATAAGGGAAAAACTTGACACCTGCGGCACCCATACCGCACATTGCCAAGCTACCAAGCAAAGTGGCTGCATCGCACAGCACTCCAAGCAAACCATACGATGCAGGGTCTACCAAGGGTACTACTATCAACATACTGGTAATAAACCCTATAAAGACACCTATATAACTTACAATAGAGCCTTTTATACTTTGTCTTGCTACTATTCCCATTATTTATTTTTAGTTTTAAGGTTTTAAGGACTAAAGTCTAAAGTCTAATGTCTAAAGACAAAAGACTAAAGACTAAAGTCTTTTGTCCTTCGTCTTTTGACTTTTGTCTTTTGTCTCGTTGCGTTGCGTTGCGTTGCAAAGGGGGTATGTTTTTTTTATTTTTTAGTTTAAGGTTTAAGGTTTAAGGTTTAAGGTTTAAGGTTTAAGGACTAAGGTTTAAGGTTTAAGGACTAAAGACTAAAGTCCAAAGTCTTTTGTCCTTCGTCTTTAGTCTTTCGTCCCTTCAGGCTCACTTCTCACTACCCTTAATATCCAAACACTTCTTCGAGCGAAAGTTTTTGCACTTTACCATATTTCTTTTCAAGGGTTTTGAAGTCCATATCGGCTTCTTTACCAAGAATCATATATGTTTTAGGAGTGTTTTTGATATATTTTTTGTTGAAGTCTATCACATTTTGAATAGTCATCGTTGGAAGTTGTTCAAACAACACCTTACGCATATCTTGTTTGTAACCCATTTTTTCCATATTCAGGTAGTTCCATATAATGCTCATTTTGGTTACACGAGAAGTACGAATGTTCGAAATCAACGATTCTTTAGCCAATGTAAAGTTTTGTTCAGCCACAGGCATATTATTAAACAAATCGTTGAAAGCATCGTAAGCATCAATAACCTTGTCGTTTTGAGTGGCTATATAAGAGGTGTTTATGCAGTAGCCGTCTTTTTTGCCTGGCAACTGATAGTTTGCCCAAGCAGTGTAGGCAAGACTGCGTTTTTCACGCATTTCTTGGAATACTATAGCATTCATACCACCACCAAAATAAGAGTTGTAGAGCGAACGTACTGTGTATATATTAGGATTGTATTTACCGCTACGGGTTACTTGTTGTAAGTACGATTGTTTGGCGTTGTAGTCAACAAAGTATACTTTATTTTCGTTTGTAGCCAATGGAGCAAACTCTTTGTTTTTAGGTGTTTTGTTCAATTTTTTAGGAGTTTTGTGGTTATTGGCTATTATGGTTTTCATGCTTTCCATTGTTTCGGGACCATAATAAAGCACACGATGTTTGTATCCGAAAAGGTTTTTGATGGCATCCACCAATTGTTGCGATTTATAAGCTTTTAGTTCGCTTTCGCTAAGAATATCTTTAGCAGGCGAGTTGGTTCCGTAGGTACCATAGCTTACAAGGTGATTGAACACATTCTTTTGATTTGTTTTGCCTTCTACTCTTGATTTTAATATATCACTAACCAAGTTGTTAAGTACCTCATCGTTTGGTTGCACATCGGAGAATATTTCTTCTACCAAAGCCATAGCTTTTTCCATATTTTCGCTCAAACCACTGATGCTTACCGATATATTTTCGGCACCTACGCTAAGACTGAAGTTGCAAGCCAATTTATAGAACTCTTGTTGCAATTCTTCGGCAGTATGTTTGGAAGTGTTTAGGTAATCCAAAAGGTCGGCAGCAAGGTCGATGGTTTTGTCGGCACGATAGCCAAAATCAAAGTAATATACAAGGTTGAAAGTTTTGTTTTCAACATTTTTGGTATACAACATTTCGGTACCATTGTTTAATTTCACCTTGGTCAAATCTTTCTTATAATCGACAAAAACAGGTTCTATATCAGCCACTTTGTTAGCTTTTATTTGTTTAAGGAAATCACTTTCGGCATCACGACCCACTTCGATAGGAGTGATAGGCGGTTTAGCCACTTTAGCCACTTCGGCAGGTGTACCTTGACGTTTGTTTACTATCACATAATGTTGTGTAAAATATTTATTAGCAAAGTCTACCAAATCTTTTTTGGTTATCTTGCTATAGGCATCAAGTTCGTTAACCACATCTTCCCATTTTTGATTTTGAACAAAAGCATAACTCATCATACTCACACGGCTTTGGTTGCTTTCGTATTGTTTCATAAGGCTTAGTTTGGCATTATTTATAGATGCTTCTAACAGCCAATCAGGAAATTCGCCTTTTTTGACAAGTTCTATTTGTTCAAACAAAAGTTGTTGTAGTTCTTCCAATGATTGACCTTGTTTAGGACGACCACCAAAAAGGAAAGCAGTGTAGTCGTTCAAAGTATAAGTGCCTGCGTATGCACCAAGGCATTTTTGTTGTTGGTTTAGATTGATGTCTATCAAACCACATTTACCATTGTTCAATATCGAAGAAAGCAGGTCGGCTTTGCGAGCCTCGTCGCTACCATTACCTGCATTGATGCGGAATGCAATACGAGTGTTTTCGGCATCTAAACCTACCACTTCTTTTACTATGTTTTGAGTGAGAGGTTTTTCGTATTCAAATTTAAATTCAGGCACAGGACTTGGTTTCATATTGCCGAAATATTTGTCTATTATCTTGATAGCTTCATCGGGATTGAAATCGCCTGACATACAGATAGCCATATTGTTGGGAACATAATATGTAGCTACAAAATTTCGAACATTACGCATCGAAGGGTTTTTCAAATGTTCGCCTTCGCCAAGTGTGGTCTGAGTTCCGTATGGGTGATTTGGGAATAAAGCACTTAGCATAGCTTCGTTGGCTTTACGTCCATCATTGGTAAGGCTCATATTTTTTTCTTCGTATATGGTTTCAAGTTCGGTGTGGAATAGGCGAAGCACAAGATTTTGAAAACGGTCGGCTTGTATCATAGCCCAATTTTCCAATTGATTGTTAGGAATATTTTCCACATACATAGTATAGTCGTTGCTGGTGAAAGCATTAGTACCCGTACTACCAATGGCAGTCATACTCTTGTCATATTCATTAGCAATAGCCAATTTAGAAGCCTCGTAGCTAAGCGAATCTATCTTTTTGTAAATAGCAGCACGTGTAGCATCGTCGTCAAACAAACGGTAGGCTTCAAATAAATCTTCTATTTGTTGAATATAAACTTGTTCCTTTTCCCAATCCTTGGTACCAAGGCGTTGAGTGCCTTTAAACATCATGTGTTCAAGGTAATGAGCCAAACCTGTAGTGGTAGCAGGGTCGTTTTTGCTACCTGCTTTTACAGCTATATAGGTTTGAATACGTGGAGCATCTTTATATACGCTCATAAATACTTTAAGTCCGTTGTCCAATGTATATTCACGGACTTGCATAGGGTCGTTGGGTACAGTTTTGTACTCGTAGGTCTTTTGTGCAAACATAGCACTGAAGCCCAATGCTATAAAAGCAACAAAACTAAAAACTAATTTTACTTTTCTCATCGTGTAATGTTTTAATTATTATTACTATTTTTAGTCATTTTTATTACGAAACAATGTGCAAATATACAACTTTTTTGCGACATAGAAAAGTCTTTTATGTTGTTTGACAATACAAAAAACGTCTAAATTTGTATATTACAACTAATTATAGGAAATGATAATTTTATTTACAATCATTCATTCAACTCCACAAAAACAAATAAAAAAAGAGAATTTTAGAGATATTTTTCCGAAAAGTTTTTTTTGAGGCTTAAACTCACTTCGCAAGCGTTGCGTTGCGTTGCGTTGCAAAGGGGGGTATGTTTTTTTTATTTTTTAGTTTAAGGTTTAAGGTTTAAGGACTAAAGACTAAAGTCTAAAGTCTAAAGTCTAAGGACTAAAGTCTTTTGTCCTTCGTCTTTTGTCTTTTGTCTTTTGTTCCTAAACATCTATATTTTCCTACATATCATCAAGCCGTCACGTATAGGCAGGAGGAGGTTTTCTACACGAGGGTCGTTTTGTATCAAGTCATTGAGTTGTATCAGTGTAGCTGTTTCTTTGTCTAGTTTTGGTTGGGTATATACCACTTTTCCGCTCCATAATATATTGTCCAATATTATTATACCACCTGTTCTTACTTTAGGCAACACTTGTTCGTAATAGTTAATATAGTTGATTTTATCGGCATCAATAAAAACGAGGTCAAACTCTTCGTCTATCGATGGCAACACATTTAATGCTTCTCCAATATGTAGTTTTATTTTGTTATCAAGGTTAGCATCGTTTATAGTTTTCAATATTATATCTTCCAACTCTTCGTCGGCTTCTATAGTGTGCAATATACCATCATTTTCAAGTCCTTTGGCGAGGCATACAGCCGAATAGCCTACGTATGCACCAATCTCCAATATCTTAGATGGCTTCATCATATAGCTTATCATTTCCAACAATTTACCTTGATAGGCACCACTAAGCATACGAGGACGAGTCATTCTCAAATGAGTCCAACGGTTTAGTTTAGTCAACACCTCATTTTCGGGTGATGTATGTTTTTCGGCATAGTCCTCTATATCAGGGTGAACAAAGTTGGTAATTATTTTTTTCTCCATAATTCACAATGGATTAAAAATTCATATTACGTAGATGTTCCATAAGCTCAGCTTCGGTTTTTATAAGCACCTCACGGGCTTTGCTACCCTCAAACGGTCCTACCACACCAGCTGCTTCCAATTGGTCAATTATTCGACCTGCACGATTGTAGCCTAGTTGTAATTTACGTTGAAGCAACGAGGTACTACCGTGTTGGGAAGCCACCACCAATCGAGCAGCCTCTTCAAAGAACTCGTCTTTTTGTTTAGGGTCAAACTCTTTGCTAGGTTCCGACTCTTCATCAATATATTCGGGTAATAAGAAGCATTCAGGATAGCCACGTTGACTACCAATAAAGTCGGCTACTTGTTCAATCTCTTCAGTATCAATAAGAGCACATTGTAGGCGTACTATCTCGCTACCCGACGATAGCAGCATATCGCCACGACCTATCAATTGGTCGGCACCACCTGTGTCTAATATAGTTCTTGAGTCAATTTTAGATGTTACTCTAAAAGCTATACGAGCAGGGAAGTTTGCCTTAATTGTACCCGTGATAATGTTAACACTAGGACGTTGAGTGGCTATAATCAAGTGTATGCCCACAGCACGAGCCAACTGAGCTATACGTGCTATAGGGTGCTCAACCTCCTTACCTGCAGTCATTATAAGGTCGGCAAACTCGTCGACTACTACCACAATGTAAGGCAAGTATCTATGACCATTTTCGGGGTTAAGCCGACGTGATATAAACTTAGGATTATATTCTTTAATATTCTTAACCTGAGCTTTTTTAAGTAATTCATAGCGGTTATCCATCTCTATACATAAAGAGTTTAGAGTACGCACCACTTTACGAGTATCGGTAATTATAGCTTCTTCGCTATCAGGCAGTTTAGCTAAATAATGACGTTCTATTTTGTTATAAAGTGATAGTTCCACCTTTTTGGGGTCTACCATTATAAATTTAAGTTCAGCAGGGTGTTTTTTATAGAGCAACGATGCTATTATAGCATTCAATCCCACCGATTTACCTTGTCCTGTAGCACCAGCCATCAATAGGTGTGGCATCTTGCATAAATCAGCAACGTATGGTTCGTTTGATATAGTTTTACCTATAGCTATAGGTAGGTCGAACTTGTTGTTCAAAAACTTTTCCGAAGTAAGCATCGTTCTCATCGATACTATTTGAGGATTTGCATTAGGCACCTCAATACCTATTGTGCCTTTGCCGGGAATAGGAGCTATAATACGTATACCTAATGCAGCAAGGCTCAATGCAATATCATCTTCAAGATTCTTTATCTTAGATATTTTGATACCCGGAGCAGGCACTATTTCGTAGAGTGTAACAGTAGGACCTGGAGAGGCTGTAATACGCACTATATCAATCGAAAAGTTTTTTAAAGTTTCTACTATTCTATTTTTGTTAGCCAATAGTTCTTCTTTTGTTACTTCGGTATTACGTTCCTCGTAATTGATAAGCATATCCACACTTGGTAGCTTATAATCATGTAGTTCCAAAGTAGGGTCGTAAGGTTCATCTAATCCAAACCTACGCATATCATCATTAGTAGTATCGGCATAATCGTCTTCATTAACTTCTTCGTTCTCAGGCAATGGAGTGCTATTTTCGACTACATTACTAGTGTCGTTTATTTCAAATTCCACTCCATCATTATTGTCGTTGTAAGCATCCGTTTCACCTTTTTCTTCTTTAGCCGTTGATATAACTTCTTTTATTTCAAAATTCAAAGCAGCCTGCAAATCTTTTTCGTCTATTTCGTCATCGCATATTGGATTTGATATAGGAGCAGTATTCGGCATTACTCTATCATTACTATCGCCATCATTATCTTCTTTTTCCATTTTTGTTTTGATAGATGATAAAGCCTTAGAAGTACCATCCTTTACTTTATTGCCCAAATTGATAATATTAGCCACTTTAAAATGCAGATTATGAGCAAAAACGAGATATACAATAAGAGAAAATAAACACAAAATAAAAGTTCCTAAACTGCCTACAAAGTCATTCAAGGCTTCTGCAACATACACACCAAAAGTGCCGGCATAAGTTTCTAACCACAAAACACTATCTTCGGTAAATGAATTAAGATACCCCAAAAATATTGAGCCCCAAGTCATCCAAAATACTGCAATCCAAAATGTTTTCCAAAAAGGAAGAATTTTAAGGGTAAGCAATCTAGAGCCATATATAAAGAACAAAAGTACAAATCCTAACGATGTGATGCCGAACATTTTCTTTACAAAAATTTCTCCTAACTTATTACCCAAAGCACCACCAATATTATCACCTTCGTTCCAATTGAATATATAAGAAACCATCACGGCTAACAAAAACACCGAAAACAATATATAAAAAACGCCACGTATTTTCTTAAAACGTTCGCTTTTTATAAAGGCTATAATAGCTTTTAGTGTCTGTTTTTTGTTATCTGATTTTGAAGATGTTTTACTACTTTTACTAGACGATTTACTCATTATCTGTTATCTATTTTTATTCGACAAATTAAAAGTACAAAATTACGAAATAAGCTCTAACAATAGCAACAAAAGGATAATAGATTTTTAACCTAGAAATGTTGATAAGTGTTTTTTAGTTTTCAATGGCTAATATCCATATTTTTTCCATCTATCTATCAAAAACTTTCTAGTTTCACGTTCTTTAGGGTTATCTCCTGGTTCGTAAAATTTTGTTCCTTTAATTTCGTCGGGCAAAAATTCTTGGTCTACAAAATTACCTTGATAGTCGTGGGCATATTTATAATCGGCACCATATCCTATATCTTTCATCAGTTTAGTAGGAGCATTTCGTATATGCAAAGGCACCGACAAATCGCCTGTGCGACGCACAATATCCAAGGCGTTACCAATAGCTTTATATGTAGAATTGCTTTTAATAGATGTAGCCATATACACCACCGTTTGCGACAATACTATTCTGCATTCTGGGTATCCAATCTTATTAACGGCATCAAAACAAGCATTAGCCAAGAGTAGAGCATTGGGGTTGGCATTGCCTATATCTTCGGATGCAAAAATGAGTATCCTACGAGCTATAAACAATGGGTCTTCGCCACCCTCTATCATTCTTGCCAACCAATATACAGCAGCATTAGGGTCGCTACCACGCATACTTTTAATAAAAGCCGAAATAATATCATAGTGCATTTCGCCCTTCTTATCATACATCGAAAGGTTTTGTTGTATAATAGTTTGAACTTTATGATTGGTGATTTCTATTTCGGCATTAGGCTCGTTATTTAGCACTAATTCCAACGCATTAAGCAGCTTTCGAGCATCGCCTCCAGATATTCGCATAAGAGCCTCATATTCCTTTATATCCACATTCTTACCCTGTGTGTTTTTAATATGATGAGTAGCCTGCTTTAATAGCTGTATCATTTCATCTTTGCCAAACTCTTTGAGTATATACACCTGACATCGAGAGAGTAATGCCGATATAACTTCGAAAGATGGATTTTCGGTGGTAGCACCTATAAGGGTTATTATCCCCCTTTCCACAGCCCCTAACAACGAATCCTGCTGACTTTTGTTGAATCTATGAATTTCGTCGATAAAGAGTATAGCACCCTCCTCTTTCTTGGCTTTTTCAATCACATCACGCACATCTTTCACCCCCGAATTGATGGCACTAAGCTCATAAAATGGACGATTTAAAGTTTTCGAAATAATCATAGCTAAAGTGGTTTTACCTATACCCGGTGGACCCCAAAGTATCATTGATGGCAATTTTCCACTTTCGATAAGAGTTCTCAAAATAGAGTTCTTTCCCACCAAATGCTCTTGTCCTATATAGGTATCAAGTGATGTAGGTCTAAGTTGTTCAGCTAATGGTATCATAGTGTGTTATTGAATAGATTTGGCAAGGTCATCGAATGCTTTAATCATATTCGACCATGCATATTTTTGTTTTTCAAGTTTTACATTATTTTCGTACTCTTGTTCTCTATTATTTTCATAGAAATCAATCAAAGCTTTGGCAATATCGTCGGCATCAGGCTCTACTACATAACCAATCTTTCCATGAGGTACTATTTCGGGCAAACCACCCACATTAGTTACCAACATCGATTTTTCGAAATGAAAAGCTATCTGAGTTACCCCACTTTGAGTAGCCGACTTATAAGGCTGAGCCACTATATCGGCAGCACAAAAATAGTTGTTAACCTTATTGTCGGGTATAAAATAAGTGTGCAGTTCTACTCTATCTTGTATGCCAAAATCTTTGATTTGTTTCATATATACCTCTTCGTTGCCATAAAATTCACCTGCCACAATAAGTTTTACATTCAATTCTCGCAGACGTGGATTGGCAAAAGCTTCCAATAATAAATCTAATCCCTTATAATCACGTATAAAGCCAAAGAATAGCACATATTTAGCATCATTAGCTAGGCTTAAGTTATTTTGAGCCTGTGTTTTATCAACACGTTCGCCATAATGGTCGTATAATGGATGAGGTGAAAATACTTTCGGTTTTGATGTATCAAACAAACAAAGTTCGTCCAACACAGTCTTACTCATAGCTATAAATCCTTGAGTAGACTTTACAAAATATTTGGCGAACATCTTGTCGCCAATACGTTTTTCGTGAGGTATTATATTATCTACAAGCGAAACTACTTTGGTGTATTTATTACGCCTTACAACACGTTCAATAGTACCCAAACAAGGAGCCATAAAAGGCAACCAAAAACGTGTTATCATCAAATCAGCATTCTTTTTACGAATCTCGTTACCCACCTTTATCCAATTAAAAGGATTACATGAGTTTATTTTTCTGTATATCTTCAAACCATCAGGGGCAGGACTTTCGCTATATTGAGTTTTGCCAGGAAATAAAAATCCTGGATATTGCAGTGTAAATGTATACATCTCCACTATGTGCCCTTGCTTTTGATATTCGTATGCAAGACGCTCGTTTAATGCTGCTATTCCACCTCTGTAGGGATAGGCAGGACCTACTATTATTATATGCATAATCTATCTTTATTTTCGGTAAAACTGTAGTGCAAAAATACAAAAAAATAGTCAAACCAAAAATGTTTTCTAAAAAATAAGTATCTTTGCATATGATTACGATACATTGTTTAGCATTAAATGTATTGTAGTATAGATATTTATAAATAAATAGTAATTTGTATTAAATTGTATTCAATATGAAACTAAAAACAAAAAAGCTACTCACACATGTAGGAATAGTCGTATTATTTTTTATTATTTCGGCTATTTATTTTGCTCCGGCATTTCAAGGTAAAGCCATACAACAAGGTGATGCCATGAAATACAATGCCATGGTAAACGAAGCCAAACAATTTCATGAAGCTACAGGAAAATATGCCAATTGGAATAGTACTATGTTTAGTGGAATGCCAGCCTATCAAATAGGCATGAGTGAACCTAGTTCTGATATTTTTACACCAATACGTAAACTACTCACTTTGGCACCATTCGATTTAAGATTAGATGTAGGTATATTATTCCTTTATCTTATTAGTTTTTATGTAGGGTTATCTCTTTTAGGTGTTAGTCCTTTGCTTAGTCTTTTGGGTGCTATAGCATTCGGATTAGGTAGTTATAACATCATAATAATAGAGGCTGGACATATTACCAAAGCATATGCTATTTCTATGATAGCACCAACACTTGTTGGTATGATGATAGTATTTCGCAAAAAATATTTGTTAGGTGGGATACTATTTACCTTTGCACTTGGACTACAAATAGCATTCAATCATATCCAAATAACCTACTATACTGCTATTGCCGGTGTTATATTGGGTATAGTATATGCTATTTATGCTATAAGAGAAAAATGGATAAAAGATTTCGTTACATGTATGGGCGTACTTTTTTTAAGTGCAGGATTGGCACTTACAATAAATGCTAGACATTTGTTTGTAAACCAAGAGTATGCCGAATATACAATGCGTGGTGGCTCTGAAATCAGCGTTACCCCCGAAGACCTCTACAAAGATGGCGAACCAAAATCCATAGCAAGCAAAACATCGGGCTTGGATATCGACTATGCTTATAGTTGGAGTTATGGAAAATGTGAAACCTTTACAATATTAGTTCCTGGATTATATGGTGGTGGTTCGGGTGAAACGGTATCGAAAGATTCAGAGTTCTACAAGAATTTTAGACAAACACAAGCACCTCTTTATTGGGGTGATCAACCTTTTACTTCGGGACCTGTATACTTTGGGGCTATAATAGTGTTCTTGTTTGTATTGGGATTGATAATAGTAAAAGGTCCCGAACGTTGGTGGATATTTATTGCAACTATATTGGCTATAATAATGGCATGGGGTAAAAACTTTCCGGCATTCAACGAATTTCTATTTTACCACTTACCTATGTACAATAAATTCCGTACACCATCAATGAGTTTGGTGATAGCCAACGTCACTATGGTACTAATGGCCATATTGGCACTAAAAACGTTATTAAACAAGGAAATAGAGCAAAAACAATTACAAAAAGCATTGCTTATATCAGTTGGAATAACCGGGGGATTATGTTTGTTGTTTATAATTTTTGCAGGTTCATTCTCTTTATCTGGATTATCCGACACTCAAATGGCTATACAATATGGTAATCAATGGCAGACGATACAAGACATTCTTATAGCCGACCGCAAAACCTTGCTCATATCAGATTCATTACGTTCGTTGATGCTCATATTGCTTTCAGCAGGTGCCATATGGTTGTATAATACCGATAAACTAAAAAAACAAAACTATTTAGTTCTTATACTTATAGGCCTTGTAGTATTCGATTTATGGGGAGTAGACAGACGTTACCTTAACGAAAATAATTGGGTAAAAAAACATCAGTTGACTCTTCAGCCTACACAAGATGATTTACTTATAGATGAGTATGCTCGTATAAACAATGATAAAGACTATCGTGTATTAAACCTTGCAACCAACACATTCAACGACTCCTATCCATCAGCATTCCATCATCAGATAGGTGGCTATTCGGCTGCTAAACTACGTAGATATCAAGATTTGATAGATTTTTATCTATCTCGCCATATCAATACCAATGTACTTAACATGCTTAATGCACGTTATTTTGTAATACCTAATGGTCAAGGAGGCACTACTGTTCAACGCAATGTAGCAGCATTGGGTAATGCGTGGTTTGTAGACAACTACAAAATAGTAGATAACCCTAACGAGGAGATATTGGCTCTCAACGATTTTAATCCATCATCTACCGCTATAATAAACAAAGAGTACGCTTCGGTAGTAGAAGGTAAAGACCTAACATTAGACTCTAACTCGGTAATTGTAATGGAGCATCAAGAGCCTTACCACCCCGACTATTTAAAATACAATACCAATACTTCGAAAGAACAACTAGCTGTATTTTCGGAAATACACTATGCACCCGATTGGAGAGTGTATATTGATGGCAAACCTGCCGAATATATACGTGTAAACTATGTATTGCGTGCAATGATAATACCAGCCGGAAAACATGTAATAGAGTTTAAAAACGAAGCTCCTCTATTACATAAACTCGACAAAGTGGCATGGATAGGTTCTACTATATTTGCATTGATAATAATAGGTGCAATAGTTCTACATTTCCACAACAAAAAGAAGAAAAGTCTCATAGCTAAAAACAAATAATACAGTAGCTGTTTGTGAAATAATGAAAACACTGCATAATCTATACTTATGCAGTGTTTTTTTGATCTTTCAGACCTATTATTATCTTCCCAACAAACCTTTGGTTACATTATACCTAAATAACAGCAATTTATTTCCTTTTTGAACATTTGCTGTAAAAAAGAATTTAGACCACAATACGATAGTGGCAGCCCATTTTACAGCTTCGCTAAATAATCTAGAATAATATTTCTTTTTAGATATAGCCAATGTGCGTATTCTTTCACTCTTACCTATCGAATAAGTAAGTCGTTGAAAATAATCATTTGTAAGTTTAGTCGGTGGTATTATATGATATAATATAGCATCGGGTAAATAATAAAATTTAATGCCATTATCCACCATTTTATCAAACAAATCTTTTTCTTCTGCACCTATAAGACTATTGCCTTTTCTACCCAATTCGGGATTAAAAAGTCCAACCTTATCGAATACACTTTTGCGATACGCAGCGTTACCACCTCCTGGAAATGCTCCTTTCGAGAACTCTCTTGCCTCATTACCCAAATACAACCTACCTGTTATAAGCTGACGAGTATAATGCGAAAACCATTTTGGCTCCTCTGTTTCATACACAGGCAATATTGGTCCGCCTGCAGCATAAACATTCGGATTTTTATTGAAAAATTGATAATAAGTAGTCAGATATTCAGTATTTACAGTAGCGTCATCATCCACATACACCACTACATTACCTTTTGCTTCGGCAATACCCCTATTGCGAGCATACGACAATCCTTGGTTACATTCCAAATGATATTGAAAAGATACATTAGGAAAATCTATCTCAAATCTTTTACACTCACTTTCTGTATTATCGGTACTATTATTATTTACCAATACAACTTCGTATAAAGAGGTATCCAAATTATTTTCGGCTACACTCTTCAGCACATTATATATATATTTATCTCTATTGTATGTACATATTATTACGGATATATATGTATAAACATTTTTATCGTTCATTTATTTTATTATTTGTATCATTCGATGATAATTATGATTTATAAAATGGATTTATCTGTAGCTAAACTACGGATACCCTTCATTACTGCACTAAAAAGGTCTTTAACAATATACCTTTTGGGTGTATTATTACATATCATATTAAAGATTGTTATATAAGAAAAAGATTTTCGCAATAATTTTGGAGTTGAAACAAATAGATTATTTCTATATTTACGATATAAAACTATTGATTCTGCTTTGAGTATATTGTTATAACGAACATGTGAATTAAAATGTATTAAAGATGTATCACTGCTATGAATAGTAGATAACGACCCCTCTCTTATCAACCAAGTGTATATAGCTGTTTTATCAACTAGTGTACTACTAGCTGATATACCTGTTTTTAATGAAAATATTAAATCGTTTGCAACTTTAGTTTCATCAAATTCTATATTATTTAATGCTATAAGCTTTCTTTTTATAAATTTTCCCCATGGAACTTTTAGCTTATAGCGACATATTGTAGTGGCATCTTCTGCATAAATGTATCTTTTATATACTTTGTCAGCAAGAGAAGAAGGCTTTAAAGAGTCTGCAAATAAACATTCAACATTAAAATAGACAATATCAACAAATGAATTTATATAAACATCCATCATCTTATTAAGAGATGCTGTTATAAAAAAATCATCTGCATCTGCAAATATACACCATTTACCTTTTGCAACAGATAAACCAAGATTTCGAGCTCGACCAGCACCTTTACTTTCTGTTTTAGAAATTAGGTGCAATTGAACATCACTTCTTTTCAAAGATTCTAATTTGTAAAGTTCTGCTACATCATCACTATTGTCGTCAACTATAATAATTTCGATATCGTTTCGAAATGGAATTGAATTGATGCAGCGATCAAGTAGTTTAGGTATATTTTTATGCGGTATAATTATCGAATAATTAATCGTATTGTCCATAATATATTCTATATAGTAGTCTTTTCTGTTTATTATTTTAGGCCTCTATCCAGTCGCCGTTATCTTTAATAAGTTGTATCAATGCTTCTACTGCCTCTTCTTGAGCAATGTTTTTGCGTACTACTTCGCGACCTTTATACAAGGTTATCTTGCCTTTGCCTGCTCCTACATAGCCATAGTGGGCGTCGGCCATCTCGCCGGGACCATTCACTATACAGCCCATCACTCCTATCTTAATCCCTTTTAAATGTGATGTTTCGGCTTTTATTTTTTGCAATGTTGATTGTATATCATATTGAGTTCTACCACACGATGGACAGGATATGTATTCGGCTTTAGATATTTTAGCTCCCACTGCCTGCATTATATCCAATGCGGTATCGCTATCATCTGCTATTTCTTGTACCTTTCCATCGATATACTCCTTGGCATAAACAGCCGCTTCTTTTATCTGATATTCCTCTAATGTAGTATACTTCGGCATGAAGTACACAGCGTCTTCACACCTATCGAACGAAGTTTTCAACGAGACAATATCCTGCTTGCTTGCTTGCTTGCGAGGTAGGTATTTTACTATCTGTTTGGCTACCGGTATTTCTGCCACAGGATCTTCGGTTAGGCTTACTCGTAGTGTGTCGCCTATCCCATCAAGCAACAACGTTCCTATACCTGCTGCCGATTTTATACGTCCTTGTTCGGCATCGCCTGCTTCGGTTACGCCCAAGTGTATGGGATAATTCATTCCTTGCTCTATCATCTTTTGTACAAACAATCGAGTGGAATATACCATCACTTTTACGTTGCTGGCTTTCATCGAAAAAACAAGATTATGAAAATCCAAACTGCGACATACGTTGGCAAACTCTATTGCCGACACTGCCATTCCCATAGGCGTATCACCATAACGACTTACTATTCGTTCACTAAGACTTCCATGATTGGTTCCTATACGCATGGCAGTATTATGGCGTTTGCATATCTCTATCAGATTTGCCATACCTTCTCCTATCTTTTCTATTTCGGCATTATATTCGGCATCGGTATATGACACTTTTCCTACATTCCTATCAACATAATTACCCGGATTTATCCTCACTTTTTCAACAATACCTGCTGCTATTTCAGCTGCTTGTGGATTATAATGAATATCGGCAACCAAAGGCACATTACACCCCCTTTTCACCAACTCATTCTTTATATTGTAAAGATTTTCGGCTTCCTTGACTCCCGGTGCTGTTATTCGAACTATTTCGCAACCGGCTTCTACCAACCTAAGAGTTTGGTCTACTGTGGCCATCGTATCCATAGTATCAGTATTGGTCATAGATTGGATACGAATGGGATTAGCACCACCCAATACCACATTGCCTATATTTATTGTATTACTTCGAAACATATTATCGTAATATTTTAGATAGAACGCACAAAAGCAAATGTTATTTTATAAGCTCACGATTTTTTCTTACTCGAAGATCTATATCATAAAAATATCCATTAAATTACACCCTAAAACATAACATTCTTTTCGTGTTTTTCTGTTTGCAAAGATACAAAATTATTTTGACATGATAAAATTTTTATATCTAAACCGTATATAAAAAATTGCCCCAAATTATACATCATCTTGTATTCGTAGTAAAAAAACAGCGTTTTTTTTGCTTTATTTATCCGCTTTTATTCAAAGAAAACAATATTTTCAACCACAATATTCATCATTTCACCCCTTATTTTGACTTTCTACCAATATAATCAATTCTTTATCCCTTTTTGTATTAAGCTAGTACAAAAAGGAATTATTTTTGCACCATGAAAGTAATAAAAACTATAAAATTATGGAAGAAATTAAACGCTTATTTGATATTTTAGAATATCGCAAAGAAAACTATCCTATGCAAAGAGATGTTTTAGCCGGTAAAGTAGACGATAAATGGCGTATCTACAACATTGATGAGTACATCAATCTTACTAATTCTATTAGTTATGCTTTCATACATTTAGGCATAAAATCAGGCGACAAAATAGCGATAATAAGTTCTAATCGTCCCGAATGGAATATTTTAGATATGGCCATAATGCAATGTGGTGCCATATCGGTACCTATTTATCCTACCATAACAGAAAACGAATATTTATATATACTGAATCACTGCGAAGCAAAAATTGCTTTTGTAGAAGGCAATTCGGTTTTAAACAAAATAGAATCTATTTATCCGCAACTAAAGTATTTAAAAGAGGTATATACTTTTATCGACAGAGGTACAAGACCTTATTTAAACCAATTGGTTGAACTAGGTAACAAAAATTCCTACCCTGAAGAGTTGGAATATCGCAAAAACTTGATAGAACCGGCTCACTGCTCCACCATAATGTATACAAGCGGAACGATGGGTGTACCCAAAGGAGTAATGCTTTCGCACTATAGCATAGTTCAACAACTGATGAACCTACGACAAACACCTGCCAAATGGTCGAATAGAGCCTTCAGTTTTTTACCACTATGCCATGCCTACGAAAGAATGCTTGTATTTTTATATCAATATCTTGGCATGACAGTATTCTATGCTCAAAGCTTAGGTACATTGGCCGAAAACATCAAAGAGGTACGCCCTACAATGATGAGCACTGTTCCTCGAGTGTTGGAACGCTTTTACGATAAGATATACTGCAAAGGAAAGACCATGAGAGGGTTGTCGCAAAAACTATTTTATTGGGCTATAAATATAGCCGAAGAATACAAGATACAAGACTGTGACAGAGACCGCTGCTACAATTTTAAACATGCAATAGCCGACAAATTGGTATACCGTAAAATACGCAAAAACATAGGGGGCAATTTTGATATAGTGGTAAGTGGTGCAGCAAGCATACAACCCCGATTGGCAGCTTTTTTCAGTGCCATAGGTATGCCTGTATTTGAAGGTTATGGAATGACAGAAACATCACCGGTGATAGCCGTAAGTTGTAGGCAAAAATATGGCAGAGAGGTTGGTACAGTAGGTTTTCCTTTACCGGGTGTAGAAATAAAAATAGACGAAAACACCAACGAAGTACTTTGCCGAGGACACAATTTGATGATGGGGTACTACAAAGACGAAGAGCTTACGAATCAAGTATTTGATCAAGATGGATGGTTTCACACCGGCGACCTCGGACGCTTTACAGATAAAGGACAATTGGTATTAGTGGGAAGGTTGAAAAACATTTTCAAGACATCGTATGGCAAATATGTAAACCCTCAAGTTATTGAAGAAAAATTTTCAGAAAGTCCTTTCATTGAAAACATTGTAGTAGTGGGTGAAAATCAAAAATATGCAGCTGCAATTATATCGCCTGATATGAGTTTTTTGGAATGTTGGTGCAAACGACACGATGTGGTATTTACAACGCCTCAAGATGTACTTAAAAACCCCAAAGTATTAGCACGATATACCAAAGAAGTAAACAAATACAACGAGTTTTTTGGCGAAACCGAAAAAATAAAGAAATTCGAACTTGTTCCCGAAGAGTGGTCGATAATGAACGAGATACTGACTCCAACTCTTAAAGTAAGAAGAAAATTGGTTATGGAACGATACAATAAGCTTATAGAACAGATGTTTACATAATCACATATCTTCTCTCAAAAAAATCCATTTATATATAGTTATAGTTGTCACTCTCCGTATGGGTAATGTACCCTACGGAGATTTTTTGCTATCTCCCCTATCTCGATTTTACATCACGAGGACGATTTTACAACGTCGCGACGTTG
>JAFWZP010000111.1 GCA_017522255.1 Bacteroidales bacterium
AAAGAAAGTAAAAATCTTTCTAAGAAAATTGCGATTAAGCGAGCGAAGAGCAATGCCAAAGCATTAGCTATTCCGAGCGTTAGCAACTTCGACGAAGTCAACATGCGCAAATCACCTGCAAAGCAATTTTTAGAAATTGCCTTATCATAACTGCATGGTTGCGGAATTTTTGAGCCTTGAGCCTTGGGCTTTGAGCTACGAGCTTTGAGCTTTGGGCTCACCGCTCACTGCTCACCGCTCACTGCCCATTGTTCCAAAAATAGCTATAATTTGCATAGTTAATTAGAAAAAATATAATTATCTATGCACAATTTTACTATATTTAGTCCGTTATTTGTTGTACTAAAAATGTAATGTTATAATATTTTTTTGGCAGTGAGTTGTGAGCCTTGAGCAATGAGCCGGCATAGCCCGACCGTTGTCCGTTGTTACTCAAAAATGTAATGTAGTAATGTAATAATATTTTTGTGCTTCGCTATCGCTTCGCAGACTACGAGACCACGAGACGGCTTCCGCCTCGACCGTTGTCTGTTGTCACTCAAAAATGTAATGTTGTTGTAATGTTGTAATATTTTTACTTCGCTAACGCTTCGCAGACTACAAGACAACGAGACGGCTTCCGCCCCGACCGTTGTCCGTTGTCTGTTGTCCTAAAAAAGTACAGAAAGTAGAGAAACCCTCTATACCCTCACTCCTTTTGTAATGTAGTAATGTAATATTTTTTTTGGATTGCAAAATACAACCGGATACTGCTCCGATTATAAAACAAACTGTATTCCTACTACTATTACCTGGCTAAGTTATTATCTTGCTCTTAGAGATTTATATCTATTGTTCCAACTGCTTGCGATAAACCGATTCCAATGTATTACCGTCTTTGTCTTTCCATACTAGCCAACCATTGGTGCTGCTACCTATGCAAAAGTCAGCAGCAGTACTTGAACTTGAGAAAGTTTTATCGGATGTCATTACCAATTTGTCTCCATCTAGTTCGGTATATTCTTGTAATATACTTTCTCGTTTTTCTTTCCAGTTGAATGATGGAACTGTCGTTTTTGAAATTACACTACCTTTCAACACTGTAAAACCATTGGAGCTGTAGAATCCTTTAGCATCACAACCTCTTCCATTGGTATAAAACAAATGTTCCACTTTGGGTTGCGACACTTCAAAGATGTTACAACCTATAAACAATGCAAGAAACTTAACATCCTCAAAGAACTCATCCATTGAATCCTGTTGATATTCGGGCAAATTTGGAGCTTTGGGTGTTTGCTTATTATCTCTCAATACAAAGGTATTTGCTTTTTTGGCTTCTACTATTGCTTTGTGTTCTAGATATTGTACGTCGGCTTTGGTCATATCGGCATCTTTCGATACGAATATAAGAGCCTTTTGCCAAAAAGATTTCTTACTGTCGTGGTCTTTCACACGCTCGCGAAAATTCTCAGTCTCGCCAATGTAAGCCTGAGGCTTTGTTGCTTCATCTTCGCCTATCAATATATAGAATGCAGGTTTATGTAATTTCTCTTGCGTATTCAGATATGAGAGGTTCGACCGTGGTACAACAAACATCTGGCAAATCTTATTGCTTATAAATACATACTGTGTTCCTTTAGGATCTCCATCTATCAGATATGTAGTTACTGTTTTGCCCATAAGTTTATATTGTTTTTTCTTTCAATAAATAATCTAAATTACTTTCTATCATTCCTAGTGATTTTATCAAAAAATTGATATGAGTCTCTAGAGATTTATTCAATTCCACTTTAAGAGGTTTTCTCAAAAAAAATGGAGTATATGCCGCGTATTCAAAATTCCATTTATTGTATAATCCTTTACCTAAAAAATAAAAGTCATTTGTCTCATCATTTCGTCTTGTTCTATTAGAAATTGGGTGTCCGGATATACAATTTCTTACTTTCCTAATTTTTTCACACTTTCCTCTTCTTTTAATTTTTATTCCAAAAATATATTTCAAAAAAACTATAGCATCTTGTTGCATATAAATTGCTTGCAATATTCCATACAATGAAAGTCGAGAAAACTTTTTATACTCTTCCTCTTCCATGTCTATATAATTAATTATTGCATCAGAACAATCATCTATAGTATCGAGAGCTGTTATTATAATTTGAAAGCTATTCCAATTCTTATTACTCCATTCGGTATATTTAGAGCTGCAGATTTCTCTATTTATTTGTTCTGATAATACTTTTATCGCTAGTAGCTTTTCTTTGATACCTTCACTCGGCATCGTATTCTCCTTAGCTTTCTCAATAATATATTCATATTTATTGTCTAAGCTACCATCGCCATTAACAACTTGTACTTCTATATTTTCTCCCATAATCTATTTACTAAATTTCAACTAGCTAATTTTCTTTAAAATAGTCTGATAATTTCTCTGTCTTATTATTCATTTTACGCCCTCACGAAGTTATTTACCCATTTTCCGAGCTTTCATCACATTATATATTAATCATATATTCCAACAATATCATGTAAAGGACGAATTTTTGCTCGGTAAGTATTAATACGTTGTTTAAGATTTGGTTGCTTGGATATTTCAATCTCTTTTGAATTGTCGAAATGTAAAACAACATAATATGGGGCATGCTCAGGGTGGAAACCATACTCTTCAAGCGTTTCCTTTGTCCAAATTTGGAAATGACCTTTGGTTTTCAAGCGAAACAAATGGCAATCTTCACCACCTGTATGCAGAAGTACATATTGCATATGCTCAAATCCAGGCGTTACCAACAATGAGCCTTTTGAATCTCCTGCACGAAGATAGCAAATACCTTTCTCCATCATCAGTTGCTTAGTTTCTTTGCGAGTGTGGTTAACCATGACCATAACCTCATCAGGATTTTCAGACATTTTACGGAAAATCTTTTGTGCCATTACTGGGTCATCTATTTCTTTTCGTCGCCGAATACCATAATCTAAATACTCTTGACTTTGATCTATGCCGATGAAATTTCGACCCAACAAGTTGGCAGCTATACCAGTAGTGCAACTGCCTGCAAATGGGTCGAGAATTGTATCATCTTGGTGTGTGCTTGCAAGAATAATTCGGTACAAGAGTCGTAAAGGCTTTTGTGTGGGATGCTTACCGCAACGTTTTTCCCATAATGAAACGGTTGGAATTCTCCACACATCAGGCAATGGTGTACCACCGTTTATTTGTTTCATCAATTCATAATTATAAAAATGTTGAATTTTATGACACTTTCTTGCCCAAACAATGTATTCCGCCGAATAGCTTAATCTATCGTCTGCATACGTTGTCGGCGGATCGGTTTTATTCCAAACAACCATATTTAGAATTTTGAATCCTAATTCATCAAGGCATGTAGCTACAGAAAAAATATTGTGATATGATCCACACACCCAAATTGTTCCATCATCTTTCAATAGTCTTCTTGCTTCAGTCAGCCAAGAACGATTGAATTCATTCTTTTCGTCTAAGTTTCTAACTCTATCCCAATCTCCTTTGTCAAAAGTAGTGTAAACATCTTTTATTTTCACACGCTCTTTACCTGTTGATAGAAAATAAGGCGGGTCTGCAAATATCATATTGATGAACTTTGCAGGCATTTTCTGCATCTGGGTTATGCAATCATTGTTGTATGTAATAAAAGATGCATTCATTTTAGTTCCAATAATCCAATAAGTTCTGTATGGCTCGTTTGAATAATTTAGGTGCTTTAATACCTAAAACAAGTTTTCCTTTTTGGTTAAGAAGGAATCCAACTTGAATTTCAGCTATTGTTTCTTCTTGACTTCCATATAACACTACAGTTCGCACAATTTTGTATTTGGTGTAGTACTTTTTCAAATATAGGTTATCGAAAGCGTCATAGCCAGCGAGTTCATTTATGCCATTCTGACGAAATTCGTATTTCTTACCCTCGATAGTTATTGCTTCAGTTTCCGTAATGTCAAGTAATACCAAATCGGGAATAGACACAATTTGGTCTTTGTCTCCCGCTTTATATTTTGCCCTGTCTGTATATTTTGCTAAAGGAATGCGCTCGCCTTTAGATGTCTGGAAATATCCTTTTTCACATCCAGCATGATTTTCAAATACAGAATAGCTTTCTGTAAAATTTTCTACAACAATATGAATGAATATAGTAGCAAGTTTTTCCCCTTTCATATCGTAATGCCAATATTCTTGAGGAAATGTTGCTTGAGGCACATTCAAATCTAGTAATCCAATATTGAGTTTATTAGCAATTTGTACGAATTTATTCGTTTTGCTAACATGTTTTTGTGACAATCCATGCTGAGTGATTACAATATTATCTTTCCACCCAAGTTTACGTAAAACAGCTGAAATAATACTCAACGCTCCAATATTAGGGTCATGCGATAGCGAGTTGCTCTTATATAATCTTCCTGAGATCTGTATGGTCTTATTGCTCTGTGTGATTAGAATAGGCACATTGCCAGCAGGTGGCCGACGCATTGATTTTTTACATTTGATAACCTCGTCAATACTTGTGAACGGTTTGAATATGTTTTCATCAAGTTTCTTACCGAGAATTTCAACGCCCAAAGTCAGTAAAAGCCGAGTCCCGAAAATGTATGTTTCAGTCGGTTTTTCTTTTTGTTCCACTTGCAATGCATACAACATTATTTTTTTAGTTGTAGGATAATAGTTTTGTATGAATACGAATTTTGAGCATCGTTGAAATACACCAGTGTTTCGACTTTCTTTATCATCGGTTTTGGTTTCTTCTATAGCGTAGAGTGGAACATCAGTTTGTACAGGTTGATTATCTTGGTAGAAAATCAAGAAGTCAGTAAAACTCGATGCGCCCGATACTGTTTTGATGTAAACTTTATCAACTTTCGCACACGAAAAACCGATGACTTGATAAGTGAAGTCAAAACATTTATTCTCATCTAACAAGGGTATTATTCTTATATTATCAACAAAAAAGCCACAATTGTAATCTTGGGCAAAATATTTAAATATCATTTCAAGAACTTTTATCTTCGGTCGTTCTTCTGTTAATATCCACAGATTTTTTTTTATTGTTGTCATATGCTCAAAATGTATAATTGTTCGTATATGTGTTTTTTTGTCTTTGACAAACCATTGTTATTACTTTTAAATCTAGCATATTGGAATTGCTCCAATTTTACTGAACCATATTTAGATAACATACTAATAATCTCTTCTTGTGGCATGATACCTTCTGAATTGTAACTCAAAACAAGATGTTTATACTTTGCTTTTTGTGCGACTAACTCTAAATCTCGCAAAGCTGTTTTTGCATTGCAAAATGTAGATTTCTTGTTCCCATATTCTCTCATACCTGTAACACCCTTGATAAGAGGATTGTCGTACTTAGCTATTGTTTCAATAAGATGATAGTTTGGTAAATACTGACGTTCGTTATATGGTGGATCTAAATACAGAATGTCAGTTTCGATACTATCAATCAAGTCCAAACTATTTTCATTATAAACAACATTCTTTTGTTTATTATCATGAAATTTTATCTTCCTTAATTCTAGTCTTTTTATAGCCCTTGGATCCCATTTTTTATGAAATGCAGCATAAACTCCAGCGACATTGGCGTAAAAAGAAACTGTTTCTATCAAACATGCTAAAAGAATATAGTATTCTGATTCTAATAAGAAACCTTTATTATTCCAATCTTCAATTTGTTGACGAATTGCATCAATTCGTAATCCATTTTCATTACTAAAATACATGCGTGGCCGATCTAATTCCTTAGTTCCTCCAGGTGTATAATTATTATAAATAAACCCTTTGACATCTGGTATATTGTTTAAATAATTAATAACAATATCGATAGGTTCAATAAGCAATTTATCTATATTAGTAATCTGTTTTATTAATGGAATCAATTTATTGAATATTGGAATATCATTGTTTTCAATATATGCCTTCTGCAAGCAATATGACATATACATAATATCAGAAGAAAAAACCTTATATCCTAGAGCTTTGTAAAAACGAGCAACACTAGTTGTTCCTGAAAAAAAATCAAAAAAAGTATTACCTATTATATTATTATCTAATAATATAATATAAATTTTTTCAACAATATTTTCTTTATTTCCTATGTATCTCATCGTAAAATCTTGAAAAAAATCTTCTCTATGGTAAATAATTTGTTATTAAAACTTCGTCTGTAATCTGAACATCTTTATTTTTAATCTGATAATTAGAATTAGAATAATCTTTACTCAAATGCGTAACAATAAAATCATTAGAATTGATCCAGTGCAACAGAATGTCATTTTTCTTTCCTTTATGTGTGAGGACATTTGATAATCCAAACTTAATATTTCTTTTATTAAGTCTGGATAAAATATTCAACAGTTTGATTTCTTCTTTATCATTCCAACCTGTAAATCCACGCTTTCCATCGTTATAAGTTCCTGTTGTAATCAGATATGGCGGATCACAATATACAAAATCTTGAGCAGTACAAACAGTAAGATCGAATTCATCAAAATTACAACTTACAAAATCTATCTTCTTACAATGCAATAGATTCAAAAAAGAAAATAAATTTTGCTCCATTTTAACATTAAAAGAACTCCGATTTTTCCCAAATGGATTATTAAATTCATGAGAATTATTAAATCTAATTTGATGATTAAAAGAATAAGCAACAAGTACAAACAAATCTAAAGGATTACGTTCTGTATTGTAGTGTTTTCTCAAATTTTTATATCCTTCATCATTGGTCAAAGAAAGATTATATTGGGCAATTCTTGACTTTATGTGAAAGATAATTTGTTCTTTACTTAATAAAGTAAATTCTTTATATAAATCAATTAGGTAGGACAAATTATCATTAAAAATAATTTTTTCTGCATTAATATTGATTCCAACATCACATCCCCCACAAAACAAATCAACAAATGTATGTATTTTCCTAGGAAACAACGGTAAAAGTTGAGGAAGTAATTTGTATTTTCCTCCAATATAATTCATCGGAGAACGAACATAATCATGTTTATTAAACGTTTTTACAGATGATGAATTCATCTCAAAAATATTATTTGAAAATAAATATTCTGCCATAATGTTATAATCTATTATATTCGTTTTTTATTTGTTCTATCTAATACTTTATATTTCAACAATCCCATAAATTCAGTAAATACTTATTCAAACTGCAAAGGTACACATTTTTTTCCATTTTCCAAAAAAATATTGTTTCGCTCCTTTTGTAATGTTGTAATGTTGTAATATTTGGGCTCAGCTATCGCTTCGCAGACTACAAGACAACGAGACTACAAGTGGCTGCCGCCCCTCTCGCTGTCTCGTTGACTCGTTGTCCGTTGTCTGGCGTAGCACCGCGAAGCCCTTACGCCATTTTCCTCCAGTGGTTTTTAGCTATTTCTTCTATAAGTCCGTCTTGTTTCCAACGTGATATCATAGTTCTTAACGCTCCTGTATTGGCATCTGTTCTTACTTTTCTCACATCCTCGAATGTAAAGGTTTCTTTCAGCTGTTCGAAGTACTTTATTCGTGGTTTCACATTATAGGCTCTGCGTTCGGATAGTCTTTTATTCAAGAACTCTTCGCCAAACAGCTTGCATTGGTGGTACAGACAGTAGTCGGCCATCAGCTCGGCAAACTTCAGCATATTGTCCGATTCCACTTTGTTATCGTCGGCATTGTCGGCATTCTCCAACAGGTAGTAGACCACAGCACAGCGGAATCCTATTATCGCCGAACGTTTTCGGAAGGTGTCGGTTACAGAGTCGTTGGCTATTCGTGCTTCATCGGCACGATCGTTGCACCAACGTTCCATTTTCTTTGCCAAGCGTGGCAACTCTATATCTCCATAGCTTTCTTGTAGCAGTTCCACAGCCCGATTTATATTCTCTATTTTTTCTGTCTTGTCCACCTTTTCCTTTCTTGACATATACTCGAATGGGTTGTGTATCATTTCGGCAAACAGTATTCTGGAACACATACCGTTTTCGGCATCGTTGGCCGGAAAACATTTATGCACCGCTCCGGGAGTACCCAATACCGAAAAGTTATATGTTACCGCTGCAAGGCCGGCCACCGAGTTGTCCGAAATGTAATCCTGTCCCCATTTTCCGTTGTCGAACGCCAAGCGATAGCAGTCGCTTTTTTCGCTCCACGCACCGGCTTTGTTGCTTTTTCGCATAGTGTCCAACTCTTCGCCAAAGGAGTATATATGCTTTCCGTTCGAGTTTATCAATCGTTTCAGCAATGCGCTACACGATATTGTAAGCGGCACATAGCGTATGGGCACTTTGGGCTCGGGTGGCAGTTTTTCGTTTGCCTTACGGCTTTTTTTCATTTCCTTGTATGCCACCTCGTCGGCTCTGGCACCTTGGTCGGCTATCAACATTGGCGAAAGCCATAGGTCTATCTCGTCTTTTACAAGGCTTTTTCCGCTACCCTGCTCGCCGTATATCACCGCCATGGTGTTCAGTCGGTGTGTGGCACCATCGCTGTATATGTATCTTACATTAGTGGCGTAGGTCATGCATAGTGGCATCAATCCGCAAAGCACAGGCATCACTGCTTTTGAGGGCAACGCTTTTACCGAGTCGGCAAGGCCTATGGGCAATGGCGGCAACTCGCCTACGAAGCTGTTGTTTACCTCCATTTTGTCGTCATCGTTCTGTTCCGCAGTTTGCAACGTTTTTATGACAATGCTCAAATCCCATGGTATTTTGCTTCCGCGAACGCCATTGCAAGCCGATTGACACAAGGCCATTACCTCATCGTCGGGAAGGTCGCAGTGGGGTATAGTATCGCAGATGGTACGAGGATTGAAATCTGTTATATATTTCATTCTCGATGCCAACTGATACAGCATAGTGTTTCGTTCGCCTACCTTAGGCATACCGCCATGATTATCCAACCATTTTTGAGCAATATCGCTAAGTGGTATACCTTTGTAGTCTTGTTGAGCAGTCTGTTGTCCAATAGAAGTTGTCTGTTGTCCAATAAAGCCCGACTGTTGTCCGTTGTCCGGCATAGCCTCCGTAATTCCGTGATTCCGTAGTTCCATAGATCCGGCTACCGCCCTCTGTTGTCCGTTTTCCGTTGTCCGTTGTCCTTTTCCTGCCACTATGCTTACACCTTCGGGCATCGGGTCGGTAAATATTTTTCCGTCGCGGTAATAAAAGTAATCTTCGGGTACTATGTAGCTTGCACGTGCCAGGTCGTTGCATGCCTCGTCGAACTCTTCCAATCCAAGTTGTGCCGCCAGCCATTGTTGGTTTTCGGCTATGGTGCTAAACTCGGGTCGGCATTTAGCCACTATTCTAAGGCCTTTGGTGGATGGTGTTTTATGTACCACCATTATGCCAAGTTCGTCGATACGCGATGTTATCTTGGTGTAATATATCTTGTTAGGCTCGTCCACATGATCTATATCCAACATAAACAGTCCGCTGGGTTGGGCTTCGTCGTTTTTTCTTCTGCCATTTGGAAAATAAGCCTGCCATGTCACTATAGGCAAACGTTTCTTTAGCAGTCCACGTTCGTTGGCATCGGTGCAACGTAAGATGGAATTACACAATACTGCTGTGGTTGTACTACCTGTGGCAGAAAGTAATATGTCGTGGGTACATTCGATACCCGAATTGCTCTTTACTGATGAAAAATAACTGAATTTCATAATGGATTCTTTTTTTTTAGGGCTCCGCTTGCGCTACGCAGTCTACAAGACTACGAGTGGCTGCCGCACTACTAGTTGTCTCGTTGACTAGTTGTCTTGGCGTCCGGCGTAGCGTAGCGAAGCCGTTGTTAATAGTTTAGATTGATTTACGTAGTTTTTCAAAGAATGCGTCTAACTCGTTTCGCATTGCCAAGTAAGCGTCGCCGAGATTGTCGGTTTTGCTGATGCGTGCGTTGAGCGATATTTTGCCCGACTTCAACACATACGAACTGAATATCTTACCTCTGTATAACACATCGTTAGGCACCGGCGAACGACGAATGTTTTTATAGAAATACACCGTGTTGCTGTTTGGATAATAGGTAAGTGTACCACGATGCTCTATAAATGGTTCTATTTTACCTGCCGACATGATTGTTACTGTTTTTTCGTTCAATACATTTTCTGTTTTTGTTTCGTTGTTACTCATTTTTTAATCTTGTTTTGAGGCTGCTTCTAAAAAGTGATTTGTGGAATTTTTTAGAAGTTGCCTAATTATCCCCGGTCAGCCATTAATTTGACTGTGAAAAAATTCTTTTATGCTTCGCTAACGCTTCGCAGACTACGAGAGGCTCAGCTAAAGCCTCGCAGACAACGAGTCCACGAGTCTACGAGACTACAAGTGGCTGCCGCCCTCCGTTGTCCGTAGTCTGTAGTCCGTAGTCCGTTGCCTTAACAGACCTTTATGTTTAAAGCGTATGCCTCGTTGATGAAAATGTTTGGTTTTGGACTATGCACACGTTGCACATATTGCACCTCTATCATACCGCGATAGTAAAAGTAGTTTGCCAACTCGCCACTGCAGGTTACCGCCAATTCCTCTACTATATCGCCATCCGATGATACCGATTGTATGTACAACCTGCATTTTTCCGATTTCGTTCCATCGTTTCTTCGATACTCCGTTTTTGGGGTGCCCGCCACCACTTGTCCAATAATTTTTTTCGCTTTCCATTTCATAAGATTTTGATTTTTAATTTATTCCCCGGCAACTCTACTAATTTCGAGTTTTGAAAACATGATGCAAAGTTACGTGTTTTTTTCGAGTGAACGCAAAAATGTAGCCTACACTTTCCTACACAATTCCTACACTCTGACATTCAAGCTATTAGAAAATAGCCATACACGAACGATACACAAAACTTCACGAAAACTTCACGAATAATCGGCATCAAATTGACGATATACCGTGAAGCAAACGACACCCGGGTATGAAACAAACGACGGTATATCATTATTTTAGCACAAATATGATTACTAAAAAACATTACTTTACAGAAAATATTACAACATTACAACAACATTGTAATAAAAGAGCGACTATATGTGATAAAATGCCATTTTTTGAGATAAATAATTGATTTATAATATAATAAAGAATAATTATATAGTATTATACGTATATATATTAATATATATATACTAATATAGTATATATATATTGATTTAACACACATATTTTCAACCAATTAATACAAATCTTTAATTTTTGCATATTATATGCACTCATTTGTAATGTTGTAATGTTGTAATATTTTTGTGTATAGTTGTAACATTACATCGTGACATCGTGACACGTTTTGATATCTTGCATTGATTTTCAGTAGTTATATAAAAAAGACGAGTTCTGTTATTATTAAAACTCGTCATATTTCTCATGCTAACCTCTAAATTTACAATTCAAAATATCCCTCCACAACAGAGTCCGGCCATGGATTTATGATTATCGTACCTCCACCTGCTGCAGTTGTATCATTTACCTCTTTTAAAATTGTACTACTCTTTGCAGATTCTTCTTTTTGCATCCAATTGTTGCCATACACATTGCCACCATAGCAATAAATAATGTTTTCTTCATCATTGTCATTTTTATTTAAATATTTCGTTGTATATCTTCTTTACACATTCCATCTTGTTTTTTGAAAGATTGTTACACCCAAATTGTTGGCGTATTGGATGCTTTTTGCTTGCTTCCACCACTAAGGCTATCTCGGTGTTTCGTTGTTCGGAAAACAATTGCGGATAGTTGTTTTTCAAAAATCCCACCACGTTGATTACTCCATTTCGATTGAAGGGTATTTCGTTTTCGGCAAACTTTTGGCGACCCGACAACAAGAAAAATTCTTTCAAGTTTTCTTCGTCGAGCAACGCATCCCACAACGCCATCCATTTTTCGTGTTTATCCTCGAAAATTACAGGCAAAAAACGTTCGATGTATTCAACTATGTTTTCCTTTGTAGCCTGTATGTTTTTGTTGTCTGTAATATTCTTTTCTTCTTCTTGACACTGTGGATTATCGTCGGTTATGTTTATAACAATTTCGTTCTGGTTAGATATTTTCGAAAACGACCCAATCAGATGTTCAAGAACACCACCCATCGCCAAACTATTCAAATCGGTAGAAATATTGATACTGACACTGCACGAAATATTATTTTTAGTGTCGTCGGCAGAGTTCTTTTTCAACACATTTTGGCGATGTTTACTTAATTTTTCTTGCAGTGCTTTTGTTTCGTCGCATTGCTCCACTTGCAGTTTTTTGTTCCCTTCATTGCCACCGATACCGCAATCAACCACCGGTTGCTCCAACTCGTTTTTTACTTCTTTCATAATTCACATATTTTTACTTTAAAGATTTAATTTACATTATTTTACACCATTTACTTAAAAAGGGAAAATAGAGAGCAAAGATACCACCATACTATCGTTTTCGCAAATTTTTCTTGTTGTATTTTTGAACAAAAAAATGTTTTATTTTTTTGCATTTTTTTCTTGCGTATGTCGGAAAATATTCGTAATTTTGCAATATCAATTCGATGATTACCATATCCGTGTAATCAGCTGGGGAACAATCAAAAACATTCTTTTCAATTATGGGTAAAATAGTAGTAAAAGCCCAACAACAAAACGTTTACAACATCGACGGTAAAGGCAATACCGGAAAGGCTTACGTATTGCGTCCTGTTCGCTACAGCACCATGCGTCAAAACGACATCGTGGACTATTGCATGAAGAACTCGTTGGTGCCTCGCGCCTACATCACAGCCGCTATGGTTGCCTTCGTGCAATGCATCGAAAACTTCTTGCTCAACGGCCACAGCGTGGAACTGCCCGGTTTGGGTATCTTCTACCTAACCTCCAACGGCATCACTGCCACCGAAGCCGAAAGCTGTGGAGTAGGTCAAGTGGACTCGTTAAAGGTCCGTTTCACTCCTTCGAGTTCGTTGAAGGCATCCGTATCGGCAGTGGAACTCGTGTTCGATGGCGTATACGACATTGCCGGCGAAACAATCCTTGAAACCGACAGCGACGGCAACCCAACCAAGACACGCAAATACTACAAAAAAGTAGTAGCCGGCGAAAACGAAGGCGAGCCACTACCTGACGGCGACGGCGACGAAGCTGTGGATCCCGACGGCGGAACAAGCGGAGAAGGAGGATTTTCAGGATAAACCAAAGCTCCGAAAAGGAGCTTTGGAGACTACGGACAACAGACTACGAACTACGGAGGCAAGCCTCCCTCTTATCCCTCCTAAAGGAGAGAAGATTAAGCACCCTTTAGGGGGTTTGGGGGTTTCTTAAGTCTCGTAGTCTGCGAAGCGATAGCTGAGCCCAAGTCTGCGAAGAGTTAGCGAAGCCCTCCGTTGTCTGTTGTCCGTTGACCATAGTCCCAATAAAAAAAGAAGTTCTATGAAAGCAACAGTTCAATTAATCACAGCCATAACACTTTGCTTATTCGGCTTGGCACTGATGATAGTCAGTTTTGTAATGCCACCCGAAGGCGTGATAGACAGCAGCGTGCTGGTAGCCACCGGCGAAGTGTTCACCTTTAGCGGTGCCCTGATGGGAATAGATTATAAATATCGAAGATGATTAGACTACGGACAACAGACTACGGACAACGGACGGGGCGGTAGCCGGAATTATGGAATTACGGAAGCTTCGCCAAGACAACGAGTCGTGCGGAGCCTGCCAAAGGCCAACAGCTGACAGTAGTGCGGCAGCCACTTGTAGTCTCGTAGTCTTGTAGTTTTGTAGACTAGTAGTTCTAAAAACAAAGAACCATGCGAAAAATAACGAAGATAATATTACATTGTTCTGCCACTATGATGGGTAAGAACTTTACGGCCAAAGATATAGATCAATGGCATCGCCGACAAGGCTTTCAGATGATAGGTTATCACTATGTGATACTATTAGACGGCACTGTGGAAATAGGCAGACCACTTGAACTGCCGGGAGCCCATTGTGCAGGCCACAACGCAGACAGCATAGGCATCTGCTACATAGGAGGCTTAGACATGAACGGCAAGCCTTACGACACACGAACACCACAGCAACGCAAGGCTATGCAACAACTTATAGATACATTGCGAGAAGTCTATCCAAATGCAACAGTACATGGGCATCGAGAGTTTGCCAACAAAGACTGCCCATGTTTTAATATCGAAGATTTATGAGAACGAAAGTTTATCTTTTGGTTATCATTGCCACGACTTTGACGATATGCAGTTGCAAAACGCTGTCAACACACACCTCCGGCTATACAGCCGACACTCTACACATCACCACACTACACTACGATAGCATATTCATCGACCGCCAAACCTTGACCACATACAACCACGACACGGTATATGTGGACAGGTATCAAACCGAATACCGCTATCGCACACACATCGATACGATATACAGAAGCTATACCGACACAGTGTATACCACTACCTCACTACCACCCGAAAAACCACCTCCGACAAACTTAAAATATCTTCTTGTCGTACTATGTTTGATACTCTCTTTTAGTTTTTTATTTCGCCTAATTAGGTCTAAGGCATAAGGTGGGCAGTAGCCTGCCTTATGTCTTTTTGACCTTTTTATACTTTCTCTACCAAAAAATATTACAACATTACAACAACATTACAAAAGGAGTGAGGTGAGTAAGAATGATGGATCTACAATATAGTGGTATATTGCGAGAGGTTAATATCTGCAAAGTAATTTTTAAAAGTTTACATAGTTTACACATAGGTCGTAATGCAGTGCTTTATTGCATTTTATCAAAAAGGGGAGTTGTATATTTTTTTTTGTGTCGAACTCAAATGTTCCGTAGGTATTACTCTTTAATATTACTTGTTTGTCTTTTATGTAAATGATAAAATCTTTGTGGTTGTCGATGTTTATCAGAGTGTTGGCAAGCAGTATGGCTTTTTCTATTCCATCGCCGGTGCCAAAGTTCCAAGCTTCGTCGGGCTGCGAAATGCGGTTGCCATCATAGATGGAAACATTGTTCATATTGTTTATAATCTCATAACGTTCGTATACCGATAGGTTTTGCATTCCTTTTACCGACACAGGATTGCGTTGCCAAGCTGCTTTCAAAAACGGATGCCAATCAATAGTATTCATGTCGCGATATACGTAAAAGGACAATTCCGCTACTTCGCTTTCCTCTCTTATGCTTTTAAGATATTGGATAATATCGTTTTGTGTCATATCAGGGGATATCTCTATGGGTGTTGTTGGTATGTAGGTTTTGGACTTATCGGGGAGATGTGGAGTAGTGGAAATAAAGGTTTTTATTTCTTCGAACATACTATCGATATATTTTTTGCTACTTGTAGCACTGCAGTTGTTCAGCAAATACTCTTTTGCCTTACAAGTGGTGATGATTCTATTTTCTTCAATATATTTTTCGAAATCATTAAACAAAACTTTATCCTCGAGAGGGTAGGAGCTGAATAGATGATTTGGCATCTCGTTAAGAAGTGCATTACGGCTTTCGTTGGAAAAGCTGTTTTTAGAATTTGTTTCGCGCATAAATATATCTTTCAAACATATATACAGATTTGTTTGTTTGCGTTTTACATGATATTGAAACATATATTGATATTGGCTATGACATCTTATAAAGTTAAGAAACACTTCTGTCGAAAAATCTATTTTCAGAAAATTGGTTAGTTGCTGTTCAAAGTATTCGTATTTGGCTTTGTTTATAGTAGCATCGTGGTACATACAATGTATATATCCCGAAAGGTTCGACACTATTGTAATTTTTTCGTTTTCGATGGCACGTCGTGCTTTTTGCGACAACTCGGTGCCATTAAACCACATTTTTTTTGTAACGATACGTCTATTGTTTGTAAACACTCCTTCGTTTTGGCATATAAAGTTTTGCGAGTGTAGGGGAGTGGATATAAGAAATATATCTTCTAAAGGTATTTTGGCCAATATAAACAATGCGGCTGCATATAGCGCCGAAAACGACACACACTCGCCGGCAGCAATATTATAGTTGGGTTTAAACCTAAAAGCCATCATGGCTTCGATGGTTTCGGTTTTCCAATACGGAATAATGTTGTTGGAATATTTATCCAAACCAAAATGCTTGCGGATGTCGATATCAAAATAGTATTTATCACCTTCGTAGCCAAATAGGGCATTGGATTGAGCCAAGATATCGGTATCTATAATGTTTTTAAAACGATTGATTTCGGTCTCTTTTGTGGTAAGTCCCCATGTGTCTAAATCCAAATTAAACACAGTGCGTTCCATTATATATTGTTTCACACGGTTTAGCTTGTAGTTAAACGATTTGTTTTCGATGTCGCAAAACCAAGGATCTTTTTTCCATTCCCATATTATAGGCGACATTATATTGGCCAACACCAAGGCTTGCAACAGCTCGGGGTAAATAAATATTTCCATATCCGAGAGGGTGAATGCCGACGAATATTTTTCAATATTGTTTTCTTTTATTATCTTTTCCATACATTTTGTAAGACTACCAAAGATAAACACTAAGGAAGTTTTTTGGTTTTGTATGGCTTATAAAAACATTGCAAATGTGCAATAAAAGCCAACAGGGCGAGTAGTCGATAACAAAAAGTAACTATTGTGCTATTATTTTTTCGGCAGCTTGTACCACGTCGTCCCACACTATCTTGTTCATGCAAAGGAAGTGTTTTTTTGGACACTCTTTATATCCTATCTTACTGCATGGACGGCATTTAACATCTTTGGCTTCGATATTTATATATTTGCCTTTGCCGGTGGGCATATATGGATACATACCAAGCTGAGGAGTTGTATTGCCCCATATAGTGATAATATTTTTATTGTATGCAGCTGCTATATGCATAAGACCGGTGTCGGAAGTTATCACCAACGACGAATGTTTTACATATAATGCCGATTGATAGAGCGAACATTTCCCACACATATTCACCACGTTAGGCAGGTTGCTTATAGCTATGGTTTGCAAACGTTTGGCATCGTTGCTATCGCCTAACAGTATTATATTTTGTTTGATATTTTGGCATAGATACTCAATATACTTTGGGGGTATCTGCTTGGTGGTATGGGTGGCACCACACACTATAGCCACATAGTTATCAAATGGTAAATCGATATTAGAAATTTGTCCATCGAAGAAATCCAATCCTGCCATATCGTTGGTTACTCCAAGTTTGCTTACTGCTTCAAAATACCTATCCACAATGTGTATTGATGGCATTATGCTTTTGCGTTTCGTTTTTACATATATCCATTTACGAACGTTTAGTTTATTGAACGTTTGCGATGGAATATTTAGCTTTGTTTTTACCAATAAAGAACGTAGATTGTGATGCAAGTCTACCACAAAATCAAAGTTTTCGCTTTTAAGTTCTTTTGCAGTGTCGGCAATGGAATGTTTAAGAGTATGTATTTTGGTTATATAAGGATTCGACGATAGTATATTTTTATAGTTTTCTTTTGTAAGATAATGGATTTGAGCATTGGGCAGCTGTTTTTTCAAACATCTGATAATAGGAGAGGTGAGGACTATATCGCCTATCGAACTGAAACGTATGATTAGTATCTTCTTTGCTTCCATTACTTCTTAGAATTATTTTTGTCGGTTTGCTTGCTTCTGTTTCTGAAAAAGTTTTTCCATGTATCGAAACTGTGGGTATATTTCAAACCCACACCTTGAGTGTATGGCAGGTTTTGCTTGGTATAATCGTTTACGTTTGAACGATTAAAAACAATTACGTGCAAATATGGCGTTATCTTATACCCCACAAGCATATCGCCTATAAGAGTGGTATTTTCTTGTTGGTTGAAGTTGTTTCCCCCCCAGCCGAAAGTGGTTTCGAAATAAAACTTGTTCCATTCCTTGCTGATGTCGATATTTAGCTGATCAGATGTAAGTTCGGTTTGTGATTTATATTCAAAGTTTATGTCCACCACCTTTATCATGCTTGAGATAATGCTACTTACTTGATTTGCCACCAGTTCCACGCCACTACCTATACCGGTGTTGGTTATGGCATCGTTGTTGCCTGACACGGGTAAGAATTCACCTGTAAGAAGCAATGATACTGTTTGGTTTATCATTTCACGCTCATTGGAGCGATCGATAAGTGCATACACCTCTTCTTCGGTAGATTGGTCTACGTTGGGCAATCGGAAGTCAAATCCTATTTTTGGGTTACTCAAATTTCCGGTGAGGGAGATAATACTTTCCACATTTACCGACTTGTGCGATATGTTGTCTAATGCGTCTTTTTGTCCGGTGAGGCTGGATAGACTTACACGTTTTTCGTACACACCATTGATATTAATGGTAGCATTGGCCGGTTCGCCTGTCCAGTTTAGCGAGCTGCCATTTTCTATCTTCAGTTCGCGACTGAGCAAACTCATAAAGTCCACTTTGAAAGTTCCGCTATTTATATTGTAGTCTCCCATCATCGAGAATGGTTCGTCGGAATTGACATTCAAACGCAAATCGCCACTACCTGTGGCAGATACCACGGCTTTCATTGACGAAAAGTCCATCGGCAAGTTTACTTTTATATCGGGTGTTGCTTCGATGTTTAAACTTAATTTATAGTTTATCCTGGGTAAATATTTATCATTTACTTTTGGTTTGTTGCTAAAATAGCTTTCGTCGACCACCTTTTCGCGTTGTACAAATTGTATAAAGTTTTGCTCTTTTAATGTTCGTTTGTCGTTAAGCGGTACGTTCAACACACTGTTACGGTTGGTTTTCGACTCTACCAATATGTTGATGTTTTTGTCTGTGCCGGTTACCTTTACATCGGCGGTGGCATATATGGTGCCGTAAAATGGCAGTTCGTTTACCTGTGTGGTATTCACCACCAAGAAATTATCGGTGTTGAGGTCGATGTCGAAATTAAAGTCTTTAAATCCGCTATGTGTTATATCTCCTCTAATATATGCCACATTGTCTTTTTCGTCTTTAATTTCAAAGTCTTTTAGTATAATATGTTGATTATCTATTGTTACGCTATCGCTGAAGAAGTACGAGGTGTTGGTATAGTCTATCTTTATTACTCCGTTTTCGACCATTGTAGACCCTGATATTTGAGGATTGTTTATATTTCCTTTTATGTCAAAAGCTCCGTGCAGGTTGCCTTCAAATCGCGATGAGAATGATTTGAGGAATGGCTCCAACGACTTCAACGAAAAACCATCAAAATTGATTTCAAAGTCCATATTATCGGTGTCTTTGGTAGGATAGAAGTATCCCGAAGCAGTAAGCGGACTTATTATCTTGTCATCACGTTCCAGATTGGACTGCAAGTTGATGTTTAACGCCTTGTTTTCCAAGTCCCAATAGGAAGTGATATTGGCATTGCCTATATCTTGATTGTTTATTTTCCAATCGTGTATTGCCAACTCGGCATCGAAATATGGCGATGTGTATAAATCTTTTATGTTCAAATTGCCTTGCACAACGCCGTCAAGCGTAAAGTCGGTGTTGACAAGCAATGCATTAAATTGTTCCAAGCCAAAATTGTTGAATATAAAATCCAGAGAATCTTTTGTTCCTTTCACTATATCAGAGTTTATAATCAACGACTGGGTGTTGCTGGCAAACTCAAAATTGTGTATTATAAGTGTGCCGGTGTCAAACACTATGATATTACCATTGTTTGAGATATTCCAACGTTCTCCGTTTATTACAAACTGAGAGTTTTGCACGTTTATCAGGTTCGATACCGAATTGTTTGACACATCTATATTTATGTCTCCCTTATTTTTTCCGTTGCTATCGGCATCGTTCCATAGCAAATTGAGTTGCAAGAGCATAGGAGCAGAAGATACTGTGATATCAATGTTCTCAAAAAGAGTAGAAGTTTCGGTATATAGTTTAGGCGACTGTAAATTAAGAGTATATTTTCCCGATTTATCTAAACCCGAAAGATTTAATTTATCAAGTGCTATATTATTATATGCTACTAATTTAGAAACCACCTCCAACTTTAGCGACTCGGTGTAACTGTACGTTCCTTCCAATGATGTATTCGGGGCAATATATAATCCCGGTACCAAGATGGATAACATATTGGTAGTGTCGGTCAACACAAAGGAGAATGCAAATTCGGCATCGGTGGACACGGGTGCCGAGCTGGTTGCAAACACATTATAATTGTTTGGCACAAAGGAATTGAAGAATTTTTGTGTTATCGGTCCGAAATCGCTATACTCAAAATATCCCTTTGCTTCGAGCCTGCCAAAGTCGCTAATATCCAACGCTACATTTCGATAGTTGTTAAATTCCTTGGCAGTTACGGCTATATTTTGCAAATAAATATTGTTGTCGGGATTAAGCCCCAAGTTGGTATTTTTGAACAACACATATCCTGATAGTTCGTCAACACTATTACCTTCAATATTAGCATTCACCATAGTGGCAAGCGTTATGGAGGTATCCTTTTCTGTTTTCCATAAATCAAAATCCGAAAGGTTGATATTGTTCACATTTATGTTGCCAACATACTTGTTTATTGAATCTTGCATATTGGCATTGGCATAAATATCTACACTTAGATTGGAGTCGGCAACGTTCAGAGTAAGTTCTGCTATCATTGCATCGAGGGTGGCTGATAGACTTATTGCATCGATATTGTTGTTCCGTATTTTGGCGTTGTATAGCATAGCATCGGTTATGTTCAGTTTCATAGACGAGGGATCGAATCCTTCTCCCTCCACATTGATATTCAATGCTGTTGACGATAACCATTCGTTAGGCAAGATTTTGACTATGTTTATCCCCGGCGAACTCACGCTTGCATTGTAGGCATATTGGTTTGACGAGTCGCTTTGGTAGAAATCGGCATAGGCAGTAAGTCGACCTATAGACGTGGTTATATTGGCAGTGGCAAAAAACTCGTAAATAGTTCCTATAAAGGTTCCGGAGAGCGTTATTTCATTTAAAGGTTTAAGCATATCCGGCACATTAAATTTTGGCCACGAGTAGGGTAGTCCCACCTCGGAAAGTAAATCCACAGTGGTAGTCAATCGGTCGATGTCGCCCTTTATTATGGTTTCCTTCATATTGGGCAAACCTGTTATATATCCATTCATTATCAATGTGGTGTGGTCTTCGATTTGAAATTTTGCATAGTTGGTGTGCATATCTGCAACCGTTCCATAAAATTTTCCTTGAAGATCTACTTTAGCGTCAAACCCCCAAAGCATTGGAGCCCAATAGGCAGCGTCTTTCAAGTCACCATAAGTACCGGGCTTAAACTCTGCCACCATATTTACCTTGTTGATGTAATCCTTCATCTCGTCCCAACCATTGTATATCAGCGAGGCGGAACCTATCAGATTCGAATAGTCGGTTTTTAATTCCATATCGCTCAACGTTATACCATTGGGCGACACGTAAGCATTACCTTTCAAATTGCGTAGATTAAAACCACTGACTTCTTCGGCACTAAACGATTCTATGCGTGTGGATACATAGCTGGCATCTACACGTATGTTTTTCATTCGGGCATTGATGTTTTTAAAATTCATGGCCCTCACATTCACTCCATGGTCATATTCAAAATCTTGATAGTCGGGCAAATACATCATATATTCCACATTGCGTAGCGTAAGCCTATCCACACTTACCACAAAGCGATTGCGTGTACTATCGCTATCGTCTTTGTCTTTTTTGTAGTGATTGATAATGAAATTGAGGTTGATACCCTCGTCTCCGGGATACTTTTCCAAACAATAGTATGCATTTTTCATATACACACTCTCTAACTTCAACCCCTTCGATGATATGGGCAGTTCGTGGAAACGCACCGAAATTTTTTCACCTACATATACCGTATCTCCCTCCGGATTGTATAGCTCTATGCCTCGCAACGTTACATTGTTTAGAATATTAAAACTGAGCGATTGAACACGTACCTTGGCATTCCATTCTTTTGAAAAATAAGTAGAGGCAACAGATCCTGCAATCTGTTGCACAACAGAATAGTTAACCAAAGCAACTGCTATATAGATGGTTAACAGTATTCCCAACAAGGTTCGTCTTATATATTTAAACAAGCGTTTGATGCTTCCGAGTTTTTATAGTGTTCTACAATTAGTTTCTTTCTTATTATATATAGTGCTATTATAACAAAGTCAAAGCAAAAATATTGTACATAAACGCAAATAAAATGTTTTTGTTTCTTATTTTTCTCATTATTGAATTGCATTTCTTGGAATATTGAGAAGGAAAACACTGTCAAAAAAAATGTATAACAAATTAATAAAATTACCATAGATTAACTTCAATTGGTTTAACTTGGAGAATCGGATATTCGAACGTTTGAATATTTTTTTAGCAAAATAACGCATTATAGGAGAGTTATCGCCGTAACATATTAATTATCAATATTTGTTGTATTTCTAATAAATTACTGAAACACTTCTCGAAACTAATATACCGCCAATATAATGGGAATATGGTATGTTTAGATTTATGATAGGGTCTTTTTGTACCCACAATAGGGTCTTTTTTGAAAAATGGGTATATCCGGAAAGAAAAATGGGTACGCATTTTCAAAAAATATAGTACCAATTTTTAGGTAGGGTAGTACCAATTTGAACTCCGAAGGGTACCCATTTTTAATTTATACCATATACTTTTTCCGTCGCCATCGTGTAGTTTTTCGACATACATCGCGTGGTTTTTAATACTATATCGCGATATATTTAGATTATCTATTTAACACTTGAAATCATAGATTTAACATTTTAAATTTTATTATTCTGCCTACCGGAAATCATATTCTGTGCAAAAGAAACTTAAAAAAATCAACGTTCATAATAGCTTAGATATTTTTTTTAGAAATTGCCTTTAAAGCCTACATAAAATATTTTCTACAACAACGACAATTAAGTCGAAATAATTTCGTATCTTTGCAAAACTAATTTCAAAGAAAGAACAACAAAAATATTTGATTCTTATATGTCTATAATACTTGGAATAGAATCGAGTTGCGATGATACATCGGCAGCAGTGTTGCAGAACGATAGAATACTATCGAATGTGATAGCCGGTCAAAAGGTGCACGAACAATATGGGGGAGTGGTACCCGAATTGGCCAGCCGTGCTCATCAACAAAATATAATACCGGTCATCGATGCAGCCATAAATAATGCAGGTATCGACAAAAAAGATATTTCGGCAGTAGCCTTCACTCGAGGTCCGGGATTGTTGGGGTCTTTATTGGTAGGTGTGTCGTTTGCCAAAAGTTTTTCGCAAGCACTAAACATACCACTTATTGATGTCAACCACCTTCAAGCCCATGTGCTTTCGCATTTTATAAAGGAAAATGACGATAGTGTAGTGCCCCAATTTCCATTCTTGTGTTTGCTTGTATCGGGAGGACACACCCAGATAGTGCTATTGAGAGATTATTTTGATATGGAAATCATAGGCAACACTATCGACGACGCAGCAGGCGAAGCTATCGACAAAGCAGCTAAAATAATGAATCTTGGCTATCCGGGTGGTCCTATAATAGACCGATTGGCAAAAGAGGGAGACCCTTTGAAGTTTAAGTTTGCTACCCCCAACATCAAAGACTACGATTATAGTTTTAGCGGTATAAAAACATCGTTTTTGTATTTTTTGAGAGATAATCTTGCTGATAACCCAAACTTTATACAAGATAATATCAACGATCTTTGTGCCTCAATACAACATTGCATAGTGTCGTTTTTGCTAAAAAAACTACACAAAGCCATGAAAGATACCGGAGTAAAGCAAGTGGCTATAGCCGGAGGAGTGAGTGCCAACTCATATTTACGCACACAGCTTACCGAAATGGGACGCAAAAACAAATGGGACGTGTTTGTGCCTAAATTTCAGTTTTGTACCGACAATGCAGCTATGGTGGCCATTGCCGGATACCACAAATATTTGAAAGGCGATTTTGCCGATTTATCGTTGCCTCCATACACAAGAGGAGGATATTAATATTTAAACGACACAGTATTATGCTACACAATAACAATACAAAACCCGATAAGGGATATGATTTTTCGCAGATTATAGTCCGCAAAGGTACATCATGCGTTAAACACGATATGATGAACCGTGATTTTGGTCGCAACGACCTATTGCCCATGTGGGTGGCAGATATGGATTTTGCTACTCCCGATTTTATTATGGAAGCCATAAAGCAGCGTTGCGAACACAACGTGTTGGGATATACATACGCAGGTAAAGAATATTACCAAGCAGTTATGTGGTGGCTGAAACGACATTATAATATTGATGCCGACAAAAAAGAACTGCATTATATACCGGGCATAGTAGCAGGAATAGCATTTGCAATACAAGCATTTACCGGCGAAGGTGATAAAATAATGGTAACCACACCTGTATATCCTCCATTTATACACTTGCCTAACAACAACAACCGAACACTTATAACCTCGTCACTGCACATAAAAGATGGAAGATTTTGCATCAACTTCGACGATTTCAAGGAAAAAGTAAAAGGATGCAAAATGTTTATTTTATCCAATCCACACAACCCGGGAGGTACTATATGGAGCAACGACGAGCTAAGCCAAATAGCACAAATATGCCACGAAAATAATTGTATGGTTATAAGCGACGAAATACATGCCGACCTAAACCTACGCAGCCAACACGCCAACACATTCTCTACGGTATCGGACATTGCAAAAGAAATATCAATAACGTTTATAGCACCAAGCAAAACATTCAACATACCCGGTTTGGCATCGAGTGTGGCATATATTCCAAATGAAACATTGCGAAACCAATATTTTAACTACATTGATGGATACGAACTTGCCAATGGCAATGTATTTGCATACGTGGGTGCCACAGCAGCCTTTTCGGAACAAGGCGAAAAATGGTTGGAACAACTAAAAGTATATATACTCGAAAACATAAAGACACTTAAAATGTTCTTTGATACAAAAATGCCTAAAATAAAATACATATTGCCACAAGCATCGTATTTAGTATGGTTAGATTTTTCGGGATACGGACTTTCGCACCAAGAGGTGAAAGATTTACTTATAAATAAAGCAGGGGTGGCACTGAACGATGGCACCGACTTTGGCGGTAAAAACTATGAATGTTGCTTTAGAATAAACATCGGTTGTCCAATAAGCACATTGCAACAGGCATTGGATAAAATATATAACGCCTTTGAACAATAAACCTAATAATTAGTGTATAGAAATCAAATAAACAATAGTTATGATACAATTGAAAATTGACAGAAAATATCTTGAACGCTTTGTAAATACAAACGAAATAGATGCTATAGCCGACGAAGTGATGGAAGCACAAAAAATATTGAATAACGGCAGTGGTAAAGGCAACGACTTTTTGGGTTGGATAACATTACCCGATGAGATAGATGCTGACCTTATAGCACGTATCAAACACGATGCTGACCTTATAGCACAAAAAGCCAAAGTATACGTTGTGGTAGGAATAGGAGGAAGCTATTTGGGAGCCCGTGCTGTGATAGAAGCATTGCAAAGCGAACTTTCGGTGTTGGAAACCAATCGCACACACCCCTATATAATATATGCAGGACACACATTGAGCGAAGACTATTATGCCAAACTTATAGAAATACTGGATAACACCGACTATGCACTCACCGTTATAAGCAAAAGTGGAACCACCACCGAACCGGCAGTGGCTTTCAGAATACTTAAAAAACATTTGGAAAAAAAATATGGTGTAGAAGAGGCAAGAACAAGAATAATAGCAATAACCGATCAAAAGAAAGGAGCCTTACACAACATAGCACAGAAGGAAGGCTACAGCATGTATGTGATACCGGATAATGTGGGAGGTCGTTACAGCGTGCTCACCCCTGTGGGATTGTTGCCTATAGCAGTGGCCGGCTACGACATAGAAACTTTGATAAAAGGTGCACAAGAAATGCATAATATTGTTTCGCAAGAAATATCGGTATATGACAACCCTGCCTTGCTGTATGCAGCAATTAGAAACATACTTTACCGCAAAGGTAAGAAGATTGAAATGATGGTGGCATACGAACCCACCCTTAGATTTGTAGCTGAATGGTGGAAACAACTATACGGCGAAAGCGAAGGTAAAGACGGAAAAGGCATACTGCCTCATAGTGTTACATTCACCACCGACCTACACAGTATGGGACAATACATACAAGATGGTGAAAGAATAATAATGGAAACAGTACTCAAAGTAAATAATTCGAGCAACCATGTAAACATACCTTACGATGAAGCCGATGGAGATGGATTAAACTATTTGCAACAAAAAACATTAACCGAAATAAATCATTGTGCATCGGAAGGCACTGCTATAGCCCATGTGGATGGAGGAGTGCCTGTAACCACCATCGAAATGGAGAGAATAAACGAAGAAATCATAGGACAACTATTTTATATGATGGAATATGCTTGTGGTGTAAGTGGATATATCTTAAAAGTAAATCCATTCGACCAACCGGGAGTGGAAGCATACAAACGAAATATGTTCCACTTATTAGGTAAAAAAGGATATTGATACCGGAGATATAAATAACGAACGATCATTTTCGCAAAACCGAATATTCACTTTCAAATAAATGAATATTCGGTTTGTATGTATATGAATATTCGAAAAATAAAAAGCGAACGTTCACTTTATAAAGAAAACGCACAATAAGTTATAGAGACCTATTGTGCGATAAAAAACACAGAAATGTTGATGTCAATGTGCAACAATATTTATTCTTACATCTTTAAAGGTTGAATTTTTTCAGCTAAATAAGCATTCAAATTATCTGCATTTATTCTTTCTTGTATCATGGTATCTCGTTCGCGGATAGTAACGGTATTATCTACAAGAGTTTGATTGTCAACCGTAACACAATAAGGAGTACCTATTGCATCTTGTCGGCGATAGCGTCGTCCAATAGCATCTTTTTCATCGTATTGTACCATATAGTTAAACTTCAAATTGTCTACTATTTCGCGAGCCTTTTCGGGTAAACCATCTTTCTTAACAAGCGGAAGTATAGCCACTTTGTATGGTGCCAATATTGCAGGTATTTTCATTAACACACGTTCTGAACCATCTTCCAATTTTTCTTCTTGATATGCATAGCTGAATATAGCAAGGAATGTGCGGTCGAGACCGATGGAGGTTTCGATAACGTATGGAGTATAACTTTCGTTGATTTCAGAATCAAAGTATTGAAGCTTTTTACCCGAAAATTCGCTATGACGCGAAAGGTCGAAGTCGGTACGGCTATGAATACCTTCCAATTCTTTGAAACCGAATGGAAATTCAAACTCGATGTCGGTAGCAGCATTGGCATAATGTGCCAATTTTTCATGGTCATGGAAACGATATTTGCTTTCGGGTATGCCCAACGAAAGATGCCATTTGCGACGTGTTTCTTTCCAATGTTCAAACCATTTCAACTCTTCTCCCGGACGAACAAAGAACTGCATTTCCATTTGTTCAAACTCTCTCATTCGGAATATAAACTGACGTGCAACTATTTCGTTTCTAAATGCTTTGCCTATCTGAGCTATACCAAAAGGTATCTTCATTCGACCGGTTTTTTGTACGTTAAGGAAGTTTACAAAAATACCTTGAGCTGTTTCGGGACGAAGATAAATAGTATCGGCTCCCTCAGCCACTGAACCCATTTGTGTAGCAAACATAAGATTAAATTGTCTTACATCTGTCCAATTTCTACTTCCCGATATAGGGCATACAATACCTAAATCTAATATAAGTTGCTTAATAGCATCAAGATTATTGTCGTTCATTGCCTCGGCAAAGCGTGCTGTAATGTCATCAATTTTAGATTGATATTCAAGCACTCTTGCATTGGTAGAGCGAAACATTGCTTCATCAAAATTCTCAAAACGTTTTGCAGCCTTATCTACCTCTTTCTTTATCTTTTCTTCTATTTTTGCAATATGATCTTCGATGAGAACATCAGCACGATAACGTTTTTTAGAATCTTTATTATCTATCAAAGGATCATTGAAAGCATCAACGTGCCCCGATGCTTTCCATATTTTGGGGTGCATAAAGATGCCGGAATCAATACCAACAATGTTTTCGTTGTATTGTACCATACTCTTCCACCAATAGTTTTTTATATTGTTTTTAAGTTCAACACCTAACTGACCATAGTCATAAACGGCTGCCAAACCATCATAAATTTCGCTCGATGGAAATATAAATCCATACTCTTTTGCATGTGATATTATCTTTTTAAAAGCATCTTCGTTGTTTGCCATAATGTATATATAATTTATTACTAATATTTTAATACTAAGTTTAATGTGTAAAATGGTCTACAAAAGTACGCTTTTTTTTGCGACAAAAAAATATTTTATCACTTTTTTTAGTCAAATCGTATAGTTGATTGTATTCAAGAAATGTTAAAGAAAAAATACAAATGTTAAACACATATCAAAAACACATCACGATAAGGTTGAAAATTCCTCGCGATGGAGTAGAGTTTTTATCACGATATACCACAATCAGAGTCGTGATATAGTTGTAACAACCTCGCGACCCTATTATAAAAAGCTCTCCATTCATCTGAAAGAGGAAATAATTGCATAAAAAAGCAAGCATAATGATTTTTTAGAAAAATAATCACACTTAAATATCAACCACTTACAGGAATAACCTTTCGAGAGTTGGATATTCGATTTCTTTGCAGACATCATCTAAAATATATTCCCATTTTTGAGTTAAATAAGCATCCATTAATATAATATAAATTCATTAATAAGTTAAATAAAATATCACGAAACAAAAAGCCATAAAGGGTAGGGGATAGAATATTCTATTCAAATTGTTGATAATATAATTAAAAGAGCTATTGCATGTTTTCTTTAAAATTCGTATCTTTGCATATTGTTACAAAAAGAGAAGTAACTGCAAAATATTGTAGAACAATTGACTATATAAAAAGATGCAATCGGAAAACGAAAAAATTATCAAGGTTGATATAGAAACGCAAATGAAAAGTGCGTATATCGACTATGCGATGAGTGTAATAGTAAGTAGAGCATTGCCTGATGTGAGAGATGGAATGAAACCTGTTCATCGTCGTATCTTGTTTGCAATGAATGAGATGGGTATTCAGCATAATACTAAGCATAAAAAAAGTGCTCGTATCGTGGGAGAAGTATTAGGTAAATATCACCCCCATGGCGACTTTTCGGTATATGATGCTATGGTGCGTTTGGCTCAAGAATGGAACATGCGATATATGCTTGTAGATGGACAAGGAAACTTTGGATCGATAGATGGCGATTCGGCTGCTGCTATGCGTTATACCGAAGCTCGACTACAACAGATTTCTAATGAAATACTTGCTGACATAGATAAAGATACAATAGATTTCCAAAAGAACTTTGATGACACTCTTGACGAACCTACAGTATTGCCTACCAAAATTCCTCTTTTGCTGATAAATGGTGCCAGCGGTATTGCTGTGGGTATGGCTACCAATATGCCGCCTCACAATCTTTCGGAAGTAATAGATGGAGTCCTTCAATATATTGATAATGAAAATATAACTGTTGAAGAATTGATGCAGTACATCAAAGCTCCGGATTTTCCAAACGGTGGAATTATTTATGGTTACAATGGAGTAAAAGATGCCTACGAAACAGGTAGAGGTAGAGTGGTATTGAGAGCCGAAACCACAATAGAAACCGATGCCAAAGGTAGAAATATAATAATAGCTCATGATGTTCCTTATCAAGTGAATAAGGCCGAGATGATAAAGCGACAAGCAGCATTGGTAAAAGAAGGCAAAATCGAAGGCATTACAGACATTCGAGATGAAAGCGATAAGGATGGTATAAGAGTGGTATACGAATTACGCCATGATGTAGTACCAAATGTCGTATTGAATAAATTATTTCAATACAGCGAGTTGCAAAGCTCTTTTGGTGTAAACAATATAGCATTGGTAAAAGGTCGTCCAATGTTGTTGAGTTTGAAAGATATAATATCACACTTTGTTGACCATAGAATAGAAGTAGTTACTCGTCGTACTCGTTACGAGTTGGCCGAAGCCGAAAAACGTGCTCACATCCTTGAAGGATTGTTGAAAGCATTGGATATAATAGATGAAATTATTGCTTTAATAAGAGCTTCTCAATCTGTTGAAGATGCGAGAAATGGTTTGATGGAGAAATATAATTTCAGCGAATTGCAAGCACGTGCCATTGTAGAAATGCGTTTGCGTCAGTTGGCAGGTTTGGAACGTAAAAAGTTACAAGATGAGTACGATGAACTAATGAAATTTATTGCACGCTGCAAAGAAATTTTGGAAAACCATGATGTACTTATGGGTGTGATAAAAGCAGAGTTGATAGCCATAAAAGAAAAATATGGCGATGAACGTCGTTCCAGAATCGAATACGCAGCAAGCAATTTCCGTATCGAAGATACCATAGCTGATGATGATGTGGTGATAACAATTTCACATCTTGGATACATAAAACGCACACAACTAAACGAATACCGCACGCAAAATAGGGGAGGCTATGGTTCTAAAGGTAGTGCTGTACGCAACGAAGATTTTGTTGAGCATATATTCACTGCCACTAACCATAACTACTTATTGTTCTTTACCGAAAAGGGAAAATGCTTCTGGCTGAGAGCATTCGAGATACCGGAAGGAAGCAAAGACTCGAAAGGTAGAACAATACAAAATCTTATCAATATCGAACCCGATGATAAGGTTAAAGCATACATAAATCTGAAAACATTGTCGGATCAAGAATATTTGGATAATAACTATATTATATTGTGTACCAAAAAAGGAGTCATAAAGAAAACATCGTTGGAAGCATATTCACGTCCGCGTCAAAATGGAATTATAGCAATAACAATCCGCGAAGGGGACGAACTATTGGAAGCTAAGATGACAAATGGTACATGCGAAATAATGATGGGTTCGAAATATGGCAAAGTGGTCCGTTTCAACGAAGAAAACGTACGTCCAATGGGTAGAAATGCTTCGGGAGTGAGAGGTATAACCTTACAAAACGAAGAAGATGAAGTTATTGGAATGCTATGTATCGATAATAAAGAAGAAAACATATTGGTAGTGTCAGAGAAAGGATACGGCAAACGTTCGGATCTTGAAGAATACAGAGTAACAAATAGGGGAGGTAAAGGAGTAAAAACAATCAACATTACCGATAAAACAGGACAATTAATTGCCATAACCAACGTTACTGATGAAAATGATTTGATGATAATAAACAAATCAGGTATAGTAATACGCATGAGAGTAGCTGATTTGAGAGTGTTGGGTCGTGCTACACAAGGTGTTAAACTTATCAACTTGCGTGGAAATGACGAAATAGCTTCGATAACCAAGGTTGATACCGAAGACGAAGAAGTTTCGACAGAAATTAGCAATGATGTACAAACTGAAGCACACGAAAATAATACTTCAAACGAAAATATAGAAAATAAATAGAATAAATAACAGAAAATAAAACTTGTCAATTATGAGAAAAATAACATTAATTGTTGCACTTATCGGATTGAGTATTGCAGCAAACGCTCAATCAGTAAAATTACAAAGTGCCATATCGGATTTAAGAAATGGTCGTTTAAATAAAGCAAAGGCCAATATTGATGCTGCTGCTGAGCATGAAGATACTAAGAATGATCCTAAAACATGGATTTATAGAGGTTTAATCTATTGTCAATTAGGAGCACCAGATGTCAAAGACAAATATAAAGGATTGTGTGATAACTGTTTTGAAGTTGCCTACGAAGCAGCTTTGCGTTGCAAAGAATTGGATCAAACCAACGAATACAAAGAATTGAATAATAGTGTATTCCAAGCTGTAGGTGCAGCTTATTACAATAGTACTGTGGATTTATATACAGCAGCTTCAAAAAATAACGATACAAATTTATACCGTCAAGCTATGCGTAAAGCTGAAGAGGTAATAAAAATCGGCAACAACACCGGTGATAAAAAATCAGCAAGCGACGCATATTGGATAGCAGGTTTGTCAGCTGAAATGCTTAAAGATATTGCTGCAATAGAAAAATACTACAAAGTTTTAGTTCGCCAAAAAACTGATAAAGAACGCGTGTATAAAGCACTTTTTGAAATATATCGTTCGCAAAACGACACTACAAAAGCGTTGAATATAGCTAGCACATATTCTACAAGAAACCAACCCAATGATTTTAAATCTCATCTTTTGATGTCAACAGCATATCTATGGGTAGGCAATGTAGATAAAGCAAAAGAATCAGCAAACACAGCCATCGAGAAAGTTAGTGCTTCAAGCGACTCAGTTAAAGGTTTAGTATACTGCCAAATAGGAAATATTCTTAATGATGCAAAAGAATTTGAATTAGCTCAACAAAACTTCAATAATGCTTTAGCTTTGTCGAATGCAGGTGATATCGTAAAATTTGAAGCAAACCAAGGCTTAGGAATATTATACTACAATGAAGCTGCAAACTACATCGAAGCTGCAAATGCAGTTCCAATGACTGACGAAACAGGAAAATACGATGAGCTAATGAATAAATCTAAAGAACAATTTAAATTAGCTATTCCACATTTTACAACATCTATGAAAATGGTTGAAAATGACAAATATAGAATTCAACAATATGTACAAGCATTGCGTGCTTTGAAAACTATATATGCCAGATTAGAGATGACCGATCAATTGCCTGATATAACAAATAGATTGAGAGCTATTGGTTTAGAAAATTAAACATTGAATTTGCTAAGAGGAGGTATGAAATCATATCTCCTCTTATTTTTATTTTACAACTTAACATAATGTAAATTATAATATGATATAGGGTTTTTATATCGTAAATCTTCCTGATACCAATTTTAACACCTAAAAATATGATACAATAGAATATTTTTTAAATTCTAAAGGTCGCGAGAATTTAATATTTAAGTATCATATAAATATTTGATTTTTTTATAGCATTCTCGTAGAGTTTAGAAAAATCTAAAGTTGAATAAAATCCGGTAAAATTCAATTTATTTATCTATTGAAAAACTATCGAATCGATTGCACTATAATTCAATTCGCTATTAATTTTAATTATAAGATCTTGTTTTTTATACGAAAGTTCATTACGCAATGCCGCCGAGGATATTTTTACATATAAAGTTTTGTTGCGTAATTTTATATCTTGTGTAAGTTTTGATATCAAATCACCAACAACAAATCTGTAGGTTTTAATAATATCCATTTCATTTGCTTTATCAATCATATCGCAGTCTTTAAACATCTGCTTCATAAGATCTTGTAACGTATGTTCGTTATAATCACTATTCATGGTATTTTATCTTATTCTTGCTCTATTATTTTATCTCTTTCTACACTGAATATTTTGTGTTCAATTGGAGATTCTTCAAATATTGTTTCAACTCGTCCTTGCTGTGTATCAGTCAAAAACACTTGTCCAAATCTCTCGCTTCCAACCAAATTAATCAGTTGTTTTACTCTAAAAATATCTAATTTGTCAAATACATCATCAAGCAATAATATTGGTTTTATGTTACGATTGTTGGCTATATATTCAAACTGTGCTAATTTCAATGCCAATACAAACGTTTTTTGCTGTCCTTGAGAACCAAATTTTTTAATAGAAAATGCCTCCTCTCCTATCTTAAAATTCAAATCATCTTTATGAACACCAATTGTAGTATACTGTGTGTAAGCATCTTTTGTCCAAGAATTTCGTAACAAATCTATAAAAGTTTCATTATGTAACTGAGATTCATAATCGATTAAAACAGGTTCTTCAACAGCCGAAATCATAGTATAATACTTATTAAATATCGGTATGAATTTTGCCAGAAATATATTCCGTTTTTCATATATTGGCATTCCCAAACGTACAAGTTGTTCGTCCCAAAGTTGCAACATTGCTTCATCAAAATGCCTATCTTCATAAAATCGCTTCAACAATTTATTACGTTGCTCTAGTGCTTTTTGATATTGAAGAAGCTCTTCGAGATACAAATTATCTATTTGAGAAATAACTCCATCCAAAAACTTTCGTCGCACCTCACTTCCTCCTTGAATTAAATCTTGGTCGTACGGAGAAATCATTACTAATGGTATTTTGCCTATGTGTTCAGATATTTTGGAATATAACTTTTTATTATACTTTACCTGTTTGCTTTGTCCTCGTTTTTGAATACACGACACATGTTGTGGCTCTTTGGTATCTCCAAATACGTAATTGCCATGCACTGCAAAAAAAGGTTCGTTGTATTTTATATTCTGATTATCAGCTGAATTAAAATAACTTTTGGTAAAAGATAAATAATATATGGCATCCAGCAAATTGGTTTTGCCCACTCCGTTGTTGCCAACAAGGCAATTTACATTGTGCGAAAAAGAAATTTCTACTTCGCCATAGTTTTTAAAATTAGACAACTTTATATTTTTTAAATACATAGGCTTTATATATTTTCTTTCAACCACTCTGCTATCTTTTCCATCAACCACATAGGTGTAGATGTAGCTCCGGTTATTCCTATTTTATTTACATCTTCAAACATTCCTACTTTCAAATCGTTTTCATCAGAAATGAATAAAGTATTGCTTTTTACTTTTTTACAATATTCGTACAAATATTTACCATTCGAACTGTTTTTCCCTGATACAAAAATAACGATATCTACCGAGTTAGTAAAATCCACTAACTCCTTAGCTCGGTTCGATACTCTGTTACAAATAGTATTGTAAGCAACAAAATTTTCGTTACTTACATCTTTACATTTTTTATCCACAAGCTCTATCAATTCCTGATATGCTTCTTTACTTTTAGTAGTTTGAGAATATAGACGTATCGGCTTGGTTATATCTATACAGTCTACTTCATTTATCGAAGATATCACTATGGCACTATTATCTGTTTGACCTTGCAAACCAATTACTTCAGCATGTCCTTTTTTGCCAAATATCACTACCTGACCATCAACGTTCTTCATCTCTTCGTATCCTTTTTTTATACGTTGTTGCAAATGTAACACTATGGGACAAGTGGCATCTATAAGCTCTATTTTTCTTTCTTTGGCTTTTTGATAGGTAGATGGAGGCTCTCCATGAGCTCGAATAAAAACTTTAGCATCCGAAAGCTGTTCAAATTCAGAGTATGTTATTACAGACAAACCTTTTTTCGACAAACGCTCTACTTCCATATTGTTATGCACTATATCGCCTAAACAATATAACTTATTGGTGTTTAGCAATTCTTCTTCTGCTCGATGTATGGCAGCCACAACACCAAAACAAAAACCTGCATTCTTATCTATCTTTATTTCAACATTGTTTTTCATCTAACAAAAGCCAATATCAAATAATAATAACCTATAATCAAAATAAAGCCGTTACGTAAAATATTACGCAACGGCTGATAAATGTATATAAAGACAATTATTTTCCGGAGTTTTCTTTACCTGCACGAATTGCAGCTAAATTAGAATTTACTACTTCTTCACCTTTTCTATCAAATATATGATGAATAGCTTCTTCTAATTTAGAAAATTCTATATCCAAGAATGGAGCAGCTGCTCCTAATAATACCATATTGGCACGTGCTTTAACTTCTTTGGCTATTTTGTTGGCATCAAAAGCCACCAAGTTTTTTACTTTATTCAATTCGCTCATTACATTTTCTATCTCCGGATAGTTTTTGATGTTAACAAACGGAGTAGAGTTTGTTATTATCCATCCGTCTTCAGCCAAAAATGGTAAATAACGAAGTGCTTCCATTGGTTCACTCGACAATATAATGTCAACTTTTCCTTCCGGAATAACATCAGAATAAATTTCATCGCTCGACAAACGTAAGTGCGAAAATACCGAACCACCACGTTGCGACATACCATGAATTTCTGATTGTTTTAAATGCAATCCCATATTCAAGGCAGCATCTGATATAATTTTTGCAACAGAAACTATACCATCACCTCCTACACCACATAACAATATATCTTTTTTCATCTTATTTTCAATTTTATATATTTATTACTTCAATTATTTATTAAGATGTTTTTTGGCTTCAACCAAACACATACGACGAGGTATTATAACAGAAACACCATTGTAAGCAATTTCTTCTTTTAGTATTTGAACAAATTCTTCGTGGTTTTTCTTCAAAGGAACTATAGTGCGAATATGTTTTGGATCAACACCTAAACCTATACATATATTTTCCAATTTATTGTTTGCTGATGAAGGTTGACCTCCTGTCATGCCTGTGATTTCGTTATCCAAAATCATTACCACTACATTAGCTTTTTCGTTGATACAATCTAACAAACCGGTCAAACCACTGTGTCCAAATGTACCATCACCTATAACAGCTACAGAGGGAAATACACCAACTTCCGAAGCTCCTTTGGCCATAGTGATAGATGCACCCATACATACTGTGGTATTGATAGCTCCCATATTGAATCCTAATGTGTAGCATCCAATATCGCCAAACACTTTACCATCTTTGTATTCTGCCATTACTTCATTTAATGCATTATAGCTATCAATATGAGGACATCCTTGACACAATGCAGGAGGACGATTGGTAACTACTGCAGGTACAGGAGCACCGGTTTTTACAGGCATACCCAAGGCTTTAGCAACTTTTTCGGCGTTCAATTCACCATCTCTACGGATAGTTTCATCCAAACGACCCATTACTTTTTTGCCTTTTCCTAAGAATCCTTTTATCAATTCTTCTACAAATGGTTGTCCATCTTCCAATACCAATATTTCATCACATTCATCATACAATTTGTTTAAGAATGCGTATGGCAATGGATATTGAGTTATTTTCACAATAGGATAAGGACATCTACCTCCCGGGAAATTTTCCATCAAGTAGTTATAAGCAATACCTGTGGTGATTATACCCAACTTTTTATCACTACCATCTATATATTTATTATAGCCCGATTCTTCAGATGATTTGGTAAAATCGGCTTGTTTGTCAATCAATGTTCTGTATTGAACTTTTGCGTTAGCTGGCAACAATACAAATTGTTTCGGGTTTTGAGGGAAAGCTATTTCGTTTTGTGCTTTAGCTTCACGGCGAACAATACCTGCACGGCTGTGTGCCAAACGAGTAGGTATACGATATAACACAGGAGTAGACAATGTTTCGCTTAATTCGAAACCAAAGTGCACCATATCGTATGCTTCTTGTTGGTTACTAGGTTCTAACATTGGAATCATTGCCCAATGACCATAAAAACGGCTATCTTGTTCATCTTGAGACGAGAACATACTTGGGTCGTCGGCTACTACAATTAAAACACCTTTTGTTCCAATGATAGCTGCATTCATAAATGGGTCGCCTGCTACATTCAAACCAACGTGTTTCATACAAGTCATAGCACGTTTACCGGCATAACTTACTCCAATAGAAGCTTCCAAAGCTGTTTTTTCGTTAGCACACCAATTGGCTACTATACCTTTTTCTTTAGCTTCTTTCGATTTCATTACATATTCAGTAATCTGAGTCGAAGGTGTGCCCGGATAACTATTGATAGCACTACCACCTGCATCGATGAATCCTTGTGCAATTGCTTCATCACCTAATAAAAGTAACTTTTGCATATCTTATATATTATTGTGTATTATTTATTATTCATTTTATGGGTGCAAAATTACGTTTTTTTTGTGGGATATACAAACGATTTTTTTATTTAAAACAAACTTTTTCTCAGCATTTTCGATAATGTATTAATAAATAATCATTTGCAAAATAATAAAATAACCATTATTCGCAAAAATATTTATTTTTGGAGTCAAATATAATGAAAAATATAACCTCAAAACTTTTTTTTTATTCTTTTTTGTACTCTACAAAGGTTTTATCTGTATAAAATATTATCACTCTCTCTATTGCTTTTTGTCCTTGTATGCAAGGCTTGCATTCATCTGCTACATTATTCGAAAAATCATTTGAAAGTGCCATGATATCTTCTTTGGACTTTGCATCTTCATTCTGTCTTAGTGACACCTCATTATTTTGACGTTCATCATCAGCCGAAAAAAGAGTAGGTTGTTCTTTTTCTCGAACTTCACTAACATACATTTCTCCTTCACCAAAAAGAAACCATGATGGATTGATTTCAGGATAGCGTTTCAATACCTTCATCACAAAATCCAAACTAGGTTTATTGCGACCCGATAGTATATGAGACATACCCGATCGTTGCACTTTTATCTCATCTGTAAACTGTGCAACCGAAATATTTTTGGCTTGTAATATAAGTTTTATTCTCTCAACCATAGTGTTACATTATTTTTACTTTATATCAATTTGATTACAAAGATACACAAATATTTTATTACAAGTGTAACAATTACTAAATTACATTTGTAATATTTTAATGTGTTTATTAACATGCTTTACGCTAGTTTGCCCATAATGTTTATTTACAGGATATTATGCTATCTAATATCATACCCTGTAAATAGATATAAAAATAGCTATATTTCTAATCTATTAGTTTATATATCTCATAAAACAGGCTGAGTATTAATAATAGTATGAATATATTTCAATATGAATTTAAAAACATTGGATGTTATTACAAAAGTTATCAACAAAAATGCCACACTTTTACTTCTGTATAATACAAATCTGTTTATTACAAATGTAAAATCAATTATTTTTCCACATTTGTATGCAGAATTTCAAAGCAATTCTTTAATATTTACGACTATGATATTTTTGATTTTTTCATTCCCGCAGAACAATATTTCGGATAAAAATCGTACTTTTGCAAATTAAAATATAAGATATACTATCACGCTATTAAAGATATATGTTGCTGAAAAATAAGGTAAATACTACAAATAAACTAAACATAGTGCTATGCAGCACTATGCACTTCGGACTACCTATCCCCTATTTTGCAGAGTTATTTTGGTTATCAAATACAGCCGAAAGAACCTACAAAAAGAGCAAAAAAGGTATATATCTTAGATCTACAACACATATATCTTCCGGTCCTAAAATATATATCAAACCTCAGGTACATAATATATCTTACAATAGGATCCCTCTTCACCCTCTTTATCAACATTACAAACAAAGCTAATGAGAAAAGAAGAAATATCGGATTTGATGAGTAAAAGAATCTCCAAGACCAATGTAGAAATGGTAGTAGATGATATATGTGGCGGAAAGGGAAATATATCCGACCTATTTGATTTAATATCTAATACTACCGACAAGAATGTGAAAATACATTCCGCTTGGGCTTTGGAAAAAATAGCCAAAAGAGACATTGAATTGTGCATGCCATTATTTCCTAATATTTTACAGCTATTTCCTATACTTATATACGACATGGAAAAACGCTGTTTTTCAAAGATTATACTTCTTTACTTAGAGAATTACTTCAAAAAGAATAAAAATTTGCAGAGTTTCAACTATGTGCAAATATATGAGTGGGAGGATGTGATAGAAACTTTATTCGGTAATTTGCTAAACAGCAAGACTCCTAATGCTTTAAAAGTTTTATCAGCCTATTGTTTGGCATACCTATCGGTTCGCTATAATTGGATTGAAGAAGAGCTGAAGTTTCAAATGCAACACCAACTCTTCTCTCCATCGATGATAGCAGCTAATAAAAAGATTAATTATATATACTCAAAACATTATAAATTAAATAATTAAACACAAACAATTAAATAGATAATAAAATAAAAATAATTATACTATGCAACGCCATAAATTATATCTGAAACAAGGAAAAGAAAAATCATTATACCGCAAGCATCCTTGGGTGTTTTCGGGAGCTGTAAGCAAAATTGAAGGTAATCCCACTGTTGGCGATTTGGTGGATATATACGACTATAAAAAACAATATTTGGCAACAGCACACTATCAAAATGAGAGTATTATAGCCAAAATATTAAGTTTTGACACCCCTACTATTGATTATACATTTTGGAAACAACGTTTTGAGCAAGCTATAAACTACCGCAAACGTTTCGGATTTTTCGACAACCCAAACACCAATGTGTTTAGACTTGTAAACGGAGAAGGCGACTTTATGCCCGGACTTATTGCAGACTATTACAATGGAATAGTTGTATTACAAGCACATTCAGAAGGTATGTATCAAAATTTCCCATTGTTTACAAATGTATTAAAAGAGATATTTGGCGATAAACTTGTAGCAATTTTCAACAAAAGTTCCTCTACTCTACCATCGGGCAATAGTACAGATGGATATATATGGGGCAGCAATCCTGATGAATGGGAAATAAAAGAAGATGAAAACAAGTTTATTATCAACTTCTACGAAGGACAAAAAACCGGTTTCTTCATCGACCAACGCGAAAATCGTGCCTTAGTTCGCTCGTTGTCTGAAGGCAAACGGGTATTAAATACCTTTGGCTATACAGGAGGTTTTTCGCTTAGTGCTTTGCGGGGAAATGCACAATATGTAGAAACAGTGGATATTTCAAAGAAAGCCATTGCACTATGCGACCGCAATGTTTCGCTAAATTTCCACAATGCAAATCACAAAAGTGTTGCTTTAGATGTACTACACTATCTATCTGAAATAGATAATAATTATGATATAATAATATTAGATCCTCCTGCCTTTGCTAAAAACCATCGCAGTTTGCAACAAGGTCTAAAAGGATACAAAAACATAAACCAACGTGCCATCGAAAAGATAAAACCCGGTGGTTTAATATTCACTTTTTCTTGTTCTCAAGCTGTAAGTAAAGACGATTTCCAAACCATGGTGTTTACAGCTGCTGCCAATGCCAACCGCAAAGTGCGTATCATAAAACACCTCCCTCACGCCATTGATCACCCCGTAAGCATATATCACCCCGAAGGCGAATATTTGAAAGGGTTGCTCATTTATGTAGAATAGCATTCATAATTATGTGGTTTAGCATCCAAAAGTGCCATAGTTGCGACCCAAAACTATGGCACTTACACAGCCTAAATCGGGTAGTTATAAACCACAAAAGCCACACTTACGATTATTCGCAATGCATGGCTTTTGATTAAATACTTACAACAATCTTTTGCCGTAATCTAAAATTGCCAGCCCATCATTATGGTAAATCCATCAAACATACCACTAAACTTATCGTCTTTCAGACTTTTTGACACCATTCCCATTGCAGGGAAACCTATACCGAAATTTAAAGACAAGTTTTCTTTAATGGCATATTCGACACCGGTAAAGTAAGTCATGTTCATTCCATATCTTCTTTCGTTTTTAGTAAGATTATCTACCGACGACTTCCATTGATTGCGTGCATAAAGTGCTCCAAATCTAAAACTTTGATATATTGTAAATTTCTCAGATATTGGATATTTAATTCGTGCACCCAAAGCTCCACTATTATAAAAGAACTTCTCAGACATTATATCTGTGCCGGTATGAGGTATATCTACATTACCTACCGAAAGCACTAATTCCAATGCAAAGTTATCACTACATTCCCTTATAACCATCTGATCTATATGCATATTTGTATAACTACTTACATTTGATTGAAACATTGATATTGTAGGATAATTTATCATTGTATTTAATCCACACATAAAATTGAACGAATATTTATCTCTCATTTCTTTTCTTTCTTCTGCTTTACGTTTTTCTTTTTCGCTAAGGGTTTCGTTTTGAGACATAGCACTATTTAAAAACATAAATGCAGTAGAAATTAAAATTACTATTTTTTTCATTTCCAATGTATTTTTATTATTACTTAATTTACAAATTAAACATAGTTTGATATTTTACCGCTCCGCAATTTTCCGGTGTACAATAATCGTTTTCGCAAAGTTTTATCAGCAATGTATATTGTCCTTTTGGCAGATTATTTATCTGATACGAAGTATTTACCTCACACATACAATTGGTTACATAACCATTTTCCACTTCTCGCACCCAAATGGTATCGTTGGCAACATTAATGTCAACACTTATACTGTCGTAACCACAAAATACTACCCTATTGTTGTGCGACACAAACACTGTTTTACCATCGTTGTAAACATTAAACGTTTCTTCGTTTTCACCACCCTTTTCGGAGTTTGCCGGTGATACACAACCTGAATCATACACATTGCTAACCTTCACTTTGGAAGTATCTAAAGTTCCATCATCGTCTTTGCAACCTATGGCAAATGCAGTTGTAATAGCTGCCATGATAGTCAATAATATTATGTTTTTTAAATTTATTGATTTCATATATCTGTTATTTAATTGTTGGTTTTCTTCATTCCTTTATATCCATTAGTGTTATATTATTTCTATTTGAGTAAATATCAAATATACCTTTCATAATTGTCTACTATGCATATCGTTCTAAAATGTATAACGCACACTTAAACCTATACCAAGAGTAGAACCTACTGACCGAAATGATGTTGTATTTAAAAGATATATCATTGGACGAGAATCTAAACTCAATTGCAGTGGAATACCTTTGGAAGAAAAATCATATTCTATACCAATTTGACCACCTATTCCCAATGTCGGACCTTCTAATTTTTTATCAATTTGAACGAAATTCAAACCTACAGAAGTAGCAGGTCCTACATACCATTTAAAGCCATTAACAATATCAAATTTCCATTGATATGTAGCTAAAACAGAGAATAAAAAGGAATTATTTCTATTATTATCGTTTATCTCAAAAATACCACTCATACCAAAACCTATCTCCAAACGATTATTATTCAACGGTTGCTGATATGACAATTCAGTACCTATCATGCGAGTTACTGCTGTTCCCGTTCTTAATCCAATAGCTCTTTGTGCAAAACTAACAGAGCTTGACGTCATTATTATGGCCAAAATCACTAATGTTTTTTTCATTTCTCTATCTATATAAATTGGTTTTGTTTAATCTGTTTTTTTATAACGAAATCATCATTCCTATACGATAAGGATACAATTGTTTAACATCCGAAAATTGTGTGAGTGAGGTTTGGAAGAATAAATGAAAACTGTCAAAACCAAACACTGCTCTAAAATCAACTTTATAAGGATAAAAATAAGGATAACTTGAATTATAAAAAACTTCTGTAGTATAACCATTCTCAGGATTTACCGAGAGATATTCTGTTTCTACTCCGGTTCGAGAATTGTTATAATTTAATCCACCTATGACTCCGACTCCCACAAAAAGAGATTTCATTTTTATATTAAACATTATGGGAAGAGTAACATAACGAGCCACCATTTTTGAGTGAACATCCGTAATTCCATCAACATTCGTATTAACTATAAAATTCCCTTTATCATATTTAATGCCTTCATCAAAATTTATTACATCCGATTCGTATCCAATTCCAAAATCCACCATAAACCAATTTCCACGAAATGTGTAGCGTTTCTTTAGTTCCAAGATATAGGCAGTACCGTATGCCAATTGATAATTTTCAGAAGTTGCTCCCATGGCAAAATAATCATCAGTCCAATTGAATGCACCAAAACCAAATGTAAACTCTGTGCACCAATATCCACCCTTTGATCTTTTATCAGCCCAATTTATCACTTTTTCTCCTATCGTTTTTAATGTTTTAACAGCCTCTTCCTCATCAGGACTTGACGAAACTGAATATTGGCATTCTTCAGTTGATATTTTTACCTTTGAAAAACGACCCACTTTGTCTATATTTAGCACTTTTCTTATATGGCCTTCATCTATCAATACAGTAGTATAGTCTTCAAGGTCTAATATCAAAGAATCGATATCAACACTATCAGCTGCAATAGTAGAAAAAGATTTCAAATCCAATGTTATAATATTTGCTATTAGGTTATTATCAAATTTCATATTTGCAAATCCATCCAACTTAATTTTCGATTCTTTACTTTTGAATGCAAAATTTCCTGTTACCATTACTTTGGATCCATCTGATATTTCTAAAAGTTCTATATTATTACGTAGCACTAATTTAACAACACCTTCCATATCTTTTTCGCTGTTCACATTCAGTTGATCCTTTTCTATTTTACACAGCTGTGGCAATGCTTTTATTTTATCTTTGCTATAATAAAATATGCAATTCGAATCACCTTGCATTATTTCAATCTGTGTAATATTCTTATCACCTATAATTACTTTTTTGATATTATTACCAAGCACTTGTCGTGCCACATAGGTGCTATCCTTGGCTTGTGCTGACATCAAGCCTAACCCTAAAAACATTCCTAATAATAAAATTTTTATTCTCATTTTTATTTCGTTTTTTGTTTGTTCAAAATTTATCTATCATACTTTTAGCCGGGTCCTTTGCTATCGGCACGATATTAAATTTCTTCCGGTTTAACAATGTATTTTATTTATTTACGTTTTCTGCTATATAATAATTAATTTTTTCTTTTGTATTGTTATATTCTGCCACTAAGATGTTGGCAAACGCCATTAGTTCTTTTTCGGCTTTCTCTTTTCTGCGTTTGAATAAAGTGGAAGTCATTTCAGAAAATTGTGCAAACATTTCTTTAACTTCCTCTCGCTTATCCACTATGGCATATTCGGCCAGTCCTGTATCATATCTATCTGTGTTATACTGATAATCGCTGTTTACATCCACTACATATATTGCCAAAGCATAGGAATATTCTTCTATCACCACAGGTTCGTCGTCTACATTATCTTCTGCTTTTTCGGCAGTTGCTTCTGCTATTTCCTCCATGTCATCACCCACTATTTCGGCCAATGCATCGGAATATATTTCTATCACCACTGTTTCGTCGGTTTCATCATCTTGTTTCTGAGGTGTATCTTCCACTACATTTTCGGCGTAATATTCTACCGTTGAATTATCATCTATCACATTCATTATATTATTCACATCTGTAACATTATCTTCTTCCTCTATGTCGCTTTCCGTTTCGTCGGCAGTTGCAACGGCCTTACTTTCATTAGCTTTAAAAGAGTTATCCACTATATTTTCAGCCGGTTCAAGGATAGGTTTTCTTTCATTTTCGGCCAACAACACAGGCTTATCCACAATACTTTCATCCAGTATAGTGTCTGCATTTCCCTGATTTTTAGCTACTATAACACTTTCAACGGCATCACCTCTTTGCAACCAAAGTCCACCTATCAAAAGCAACAGCAAAGCCACAGCTGCCACCGAACTATACTTCACCCACATAGGCAACACCTTTACAGGCTTGGCATGGGTAAGTAAATCCTTATCGGCAAACACTAAATCGTCATCTTTCGTAAGGGTAAAAGCTGGGTCGTACAAGTCCATCACTTCTTGCAACTCGGGGTGTTCAGCCAAAAAAGCCTCCACCTCTGCCCTTTCCTTTGCCGAAAGTCTATCTTCGATATAGCGAAGAAAATATAATTCGTAATTATTTATATCTATCTTTGTCATCATCCTAATTTTGTTGTTGTTATACCAAATTGTTTTCCATAGCTCTCTTCTTTAATGCCACTCTTGCTCTAAATATATATACTTCAACCTGCTGAATGGAAAGTTTGAGTATATTTGCTATCTCTTTGTAGGAATAACCCTCTATATCTTTAAGTATCAGTGCTGACTTTTGCACCTCGGGTATGTTTTCCAACATTGCGTATAAACATTCGCGACTTTCGTAACTATCTTCTATATTTATCGAACTATTCATTTGTACATCTTTGGCGTATCGTTTTTCCACGTCGAGATGTCTAAAACTACTACACACCAATTTATAAGCCGTAGAAAAGAGATACGATTTTGATTTTGAGAAATCTATATTGGCATGATTTTGCCACAGCGACAAAAAAGCATCTTGCACAATATCCTTGGCGGACTCGCGGTCCATACCCGAATACACAACAAAACGATATACATCGTCGGAGTATTTGGAAACGCAGGTATTGTAATCTTTGTTTGTCATGCCTTATATAGTTCTCTATTTCTTAATGTATTTGTTTTTCGTTATCAGTTTACGCTTATAGGTCGCTTATTGGTGTTGTTTTATTACAGTTAACCTAAACTTTTTTATTCTTTTTTTACCAAACATCTAATTATCAATATTTTTTATTGTATATTTTTTTTGTTTTTTTCGTCCATCAGTTAAGTTTATACCATATTTATAATGTCAAAAGTTTTCTACATACAACATTGTTTAGACTATTACTTCTTATATGCAAATTTCCCTCACGAGGAAAATTTACCGTCCTCACGTAGTTGTCAGAAAAACCTCGCGAGGAAAATTCAACAACTACGCGAGGAAAATTCATCTGAATTGCCTTTATAAATAATACCCTGTAAAACAATAATATAATCATTAAAGAATAAGTTATGGCAAAAATTGATATTCGAAATAAAAAAACGAGCGTCAGGAACGAGAAAAACGAGCGTTCAAAAAAGCAAAAATCAACGCTCGTTTTCATATCAAACGAGCGTTCGAAAAAAACAAAAACAAACGTTCGTTTTTCAGACCATAGAAATTAAAAAGAAGAATCGTATACTTATTCGTTATTCATAAAATTACTGTCTTCCAAAAACTTCAGTAATTTTTGCGATATAAACAAATTATCTTCTCTCTTATAACGTTTTTGTGTAAATATTTGAGCCAAGTTTTCGGTTCCATTCACGCGCACCATTTCTTTAGAAAAAGGAAGAGCTTCCTTTTCTTCAAATATATCATTAATATCTTTATCACTATAATCATGATATTCTTCGTAATGCACCACACCATTTAAAGGAAGACGTTCGGTAAAATCCGGATTTTCGTCGGGATATCCCATGGTTATAGTAGTTACAGGCATCACTCCTTTGGGGAGTTTGAGATATTCAGCTATTTCGGGAGCATTGTAAAGCACTGTACCTAAGTAGCAAAAGCCAATACCTTCCGATTCTGCTGCCACACACATATTTTGGGTTACAATGGTGGCATCTACAGTTCCGGTAAGCAACCACAAAAAATTATCGTATGCTGTGCCTGCATTTCTTAACATACACCATTTATGGTAACGGTTTATATCTACACACACTGTGACAACAGTATCAGCATCTTCCACCATTTTCTGTCCAAAATGATATTTGGCAAGTTCTTTTTTTCGGTTCTCATCACGTGTCAATACTATACTATAAATCTGCATATTACCGGTATTAGACCCTCTCACTCCGGCTTCCAATATTCGGTTTAGCACTTCGTCGGGTATCGTCTGCTTTTTATACTTACGTATCGACTTATGTTGTTTTAAAAAATCTATTGTATCCATATAGTTGATTTTTATTTTATTACATAATACAATTACATACTTATTAAGTTGCAAAAATACGCTTTTTTTTGAATAAAAGCTTATTTTGAGAATAAAAAAATGATATATATTGCATTTTCTTGAATTGAAATAGTACTAATTGGCGGTTTGTAACTTATTAAAACAAAGAATATCACAAAAGAAAAAAAGAAAAAACAAGAA
>JAFWZP010000014.1 GCA_017522255.1 Bacteroidales bacterium
CAACGGACTACAGACAACAGACAACGGTGGGCGGTAGCCGGTTGGTTGGTTTAATGTTTAAAGCTTAAAGTTTAAGGTGGGCGGTAGCCGGCTCATAACTTTATCGCGAAAATAATCCGTAATTTGCGAAAAGCACAAAAACTCTTTATGCTACGCAAAAAGTTAGGGCGATAGCCGGCTCATTGCTCATTGCTCACAACTCGCAAAGACAACGGACTACAGACAACAGACAACGGTGGGCGGTAGCCGGTTGGTTGGTTTAATGTTTAAAGCTTAAAGTTTAAGGTGGGCGGTAGCCGGCTCATAACTTTATCGCGAAAATAATCCGTAATTTGCGAAAAGCACGAAAATCTTTTTGCTATGCAAAAAGTTTGGGCGGTAGCCGGCTCATAGCTCATTGCTCACCGCTCACTGCATCCGTTGTCCGTTGTTCGTTGTCCGTTGTCCTAAAAAAGTCATGCATCAGCCACTTGTAGTCTAATAGACTTGAGGTCTCGTAGTCTGCGAAGCGTAAGCGAAGCACCAAAGAGAGCGGCGACGTTGTAAGCCCTACGACCCAACCATCCCTAAGTATTCCCCTTTAGGGGGAATACAGGGATGAGGTCGGGCTAACAACGGTCGGCGGTTGACGGTGAAACTTGGTTTAATGTTTAAAGTTTAAGGTGGGCAAAGCCGGCTCATTGCTCATTGCTCATTGCTCATTGCTCACCGCTAACTGCTAACTGTAGTCATGCGTCAGCCACTTGTAGTCTAGTGGACTTGTGGTCTCGTAGTCTGCGAAGCGTAAGCGAAGCACTCTGTTGTCCTAAAAAAAAAAGTCTGCGAAGCGTCAAGCGAAGCATAAGCCAATTACAAACAAAATCCGGACATAAGTGGACATAAGTAGACATAAGTGGACACTGCGTGTTTTCGAGTCCGTATCTTTGCAAAATCGTTCGCAACTGTTGATTCGGTGTAGATTGCTGTACTGATGTGTAATAGTAGCAACGAGGTATAAAAAAACAACGAAAAAACACTAAATAGTGCGTGATTTGAATTTCCGTTAAGGAAAATTAGAGATATTTTAACATCTATATATTGCTATGATTATGCACGTTACAGACTTTCGTATACCCTGGGGTACATTTAGCGTTTTTTTGGATTTTTATTTGTAACTTTGCCGAAAAATTCAAGGCAATTTCTAAAAATTGCTTTGAAAGTGGTTTGTGGAATTTTGTCGAGAAGGTTTTTAATTTCTTTTTTCTAGGTGTAGTGGACTACATGATGTAAAAAGAAATTAGAAAAATACCGACAAAAAAACGCAAACCACACAAAAGTTTTTATGATGTAATTTTATTAATAAAACGTGGAATTTTTAGAAGTTGCCGTACAATGACATTAGACGAAAAGATAAAATTAGTAGCACAAGAGTTCTGGGGTAAGGAAGAAGAGCCTCAGATGAACGCCAAACTACAACGTTTGGAACGCAGAAGGATTACGCCTCACAGTATGATTCCAAAGCGTAGATTCCTGTTCGAGATGTTCGACAAGCCTTGCTTTGCCCGTGCCGAACTGGTGGGCATTACAGGACGTGCCAAGTCGGGTAAAACATTTTTTACCTCAATACTTATGGCGTTGGGTGTATGTGGCGAGGTGCTTGGAATAAAACGTATAGACCCTAAGCCGTTGCGTGTGCTGTGGTACGACACCGAACAAAGCGAGGAATCCACTCAGGAGATACTATGCGATAGGATTATGGAGCTGTGGCAACGCAATATGCCCGAGGTTGAGAGCATCGATAACTTCCCGTCGGAGATGTTCGACATCTTCAACGTACGTGCCGAAGCATGGCAGGATCGTATGCCATTATTGGAGGAGGCTATACGCGAATACAAACCCGACCTGGTGATAATAGACGGCATACGCGACTTGGTGAACGACATCAACGACGGCATACTATCGCAACAAGTGATAGAACGGCTGATGAATTTAGCCTCGGAAACAGATTGTTGCATAGTGAGCATACTGCACCAAAACAAGGCTTCGGAAGATAAAAATCTGCGTGGATGGATAGGTACAGAGCTGACATACAAAAGTTTTGAAGTGTATGAATGTGCAAAAGATAATGACCGTATATTCTCGGTAAAGCAGACCATGACACGCAAATACGACATCGACAACGCTTTGCAGTTTGTGGTAGATGCCGAAGGTTTGCCCACCGAAGTGTACAACCAAGCTATAGCCCATGCAGTGGCAAGAAGTAACGCCAAAGTTGTAAGTGCCACACAAGAAGCCGTGGCAAACTACGATACCGAAGAGGTGTTCACCTCGGTGATGCAAGAGGGTGAGAAGCTACGGGCATACGAGCTGCAAAAGAGAGTGATGGACAGATATAAATACATAACGCTAAACAGCTATCTGTACATAAAAGACATGGCACAGCGTATAGGTCTGCTATGCAAAACGGTTATCAATCCACGCTGTGTATACTACAGTCTGCAACCCACACTGACGGCAACACTATCCGGCAGTGTACCCGATGCTACTTCCAACGGACAGGCGATACTGCCACCTTAGGAAATAAAACTATTCAACTTTAGCATTTGGCTTTTAGCTATTAGCTTTTTGATTGAATAATGTAATGTATTTTTCTTATTTAGGCAACTTCTAAAAATTGCTTTGCAAGTGATTTACGGAATTTCACTAGAAAGATTTCTATTTTCTTTTGATTGAGCATAGCGGGCTATGCAATTGAAAAAGAAATAGAAAGATTTCGGTGAAAAACGTAAACCACGCAAAAGTTTAAAGAAAATTTCTTCGAACTTACTAAAACGTGGAATTTTTTAGAAATTGCCTTTATAGATTAGCTATAATTGCAATACTTGCCTTTAGCCAATTATTAAGATTATGATTTCTAATTGCGTCGGCTAAGCCAAAAGCCACCGGCAAAAGCTAAAGTTCAGTAAAATATACATCTGAACTTTAGCTTTTAGCTCAGCCGGCATTATGCGACAAAAGACGAAAGACGAAAGGCGAAAGAGACTTTAGTTTTATGACATTAGCCTTTAGGCAATAATTACCGGATATCACAGAGCCAAATACCAAGATTGAATACATACGCGGTTTATCACTCAAAAGTATGGGAGTTTCGGGTCAAAAGTATGGGAGCTACGACCTCTAAACCGCATACTTTTGAAGCCTAAACCGGCGGGTTACAAAAAAGCATCATCAGAGCTGATACGTTTGTTCGAGAATGATAATTGATGTGTTCGACAGCTATAATTTCCTCATGGCTTAAGGACGGTTTCCTTATGGCTTGAGGGAGGTCTCCTTATGGCTTGAGGACACCTCCCTCATGGCTTGAGGAGAATACCTCCGTCGAACACTTTCAAACTCTTTGTCGCACTTTGCAAGCAGCGACATCGATAAGATATAAGATTTCGGCTTCGTTTTCGCTCCACCGGCAAAAGGCAAAAGACTACAACCCATCGCTCACAGCTCACAGCTCAATGTTTTTATATATCAATTGAAATGAATTGTAATCAATATTATAAACAGTATCTTTTTTACCGGAAATACCTCCAATAGTACACAAAAGATTTCCGGCACAATCGTAAAGGTATTGTTGACCATCATACACACCTGCCTCCTCAAAGAAAAAACCATCTTTATTGGTTAGATATTTGCAAGTATATATCTTTATACCCATTGCTCCGGAATTATTAAATTCTGCCACATCATCTTTCAGCCATGCCAAATCAGTAATAGGATTTTCTACCTGACAATGACAATCATTGCATTGCCCATCTAAATCATTAATCGGATTTTCTGTTTGACGATGACGATCGCCATACTCGTTTTCTCCTTTGCTACAGCCAACGCTTAGCATCACTACAGCAACCAACGCCAACAAGGCGGTTTTTAAAATATTATTCTTCATAGTTCTATAAATTTATTGGTAAAACAATTCCGGGATTAACAAAATCAAGGATGTATGAACCTTTAGTAAGATTATTTATTTGAAAAGAGTTATCAATCTTACAAATGCAATCTACATATCCGTCGGTCCATTCCGAAATCCGGATTGTGTCATTTATAAGTTGAACATCTACATGCAATTCTTCGCCACATCCTATAACCAGATTATAGTGAGTAATGTACAATGTATGGTTTTGATAATAATACACAATCGAATCGGAATCGGAAATATCCTTGCTAAAAGTATCTTTACTCTCCGATAAGCAATCGGTGTAAGTGATATTCGAAACAGTCACAACCTTTTGCTCATCGCTGTTTTCTTTTTCTTTTTCACAGCTGCCAATGCTGAACATTCCGGCAGTTGCAACCGCTATCAGTGCGAGTTTTAAAATTATCTTTTTCATTGTATTTCTGTATTTAATATTTTCCTTTATAAATCCCCTACCCTGCTAAAGGCAAGAAAAAATATCAGTTTACCTTTCTGAAATATGTAGTGTCCCATATATCCTGAGTAAGACTGCAAGAATGGAAATTGTTTAAGATTTTAAGGCTTTGTTTGTCATCGCTTAATATAAAATGGTGCGACATTGTACCGGAAGGTTCGTCGTAATAGAATGATATTACATCATTATTGATACTGTAAGGTATATCCAAACTTCCTCCGATTGAAACATTGCCATTGTCATCAAATTCGAGAGTGCAATTCGAATCATTTATAGTTTCAAAATCATGTCCGACTAATTGCCATTTGCTTTCCGAGAAAATATCATTATTTTCTTTCTCGCACGAGAAAAACATAACTGTTGAAAACATCAACAAGATAAAAGAATTGATTTTCGCTTTCATATTACTACTTATTTATAAATTACTGAACATTATCTTTTAGCCGGTGGCTTTTGGCTTAGCCGGCATTATGCAACAAAAGGCAAAAGACGTAAGAGACTTTAGTCTTATTACATCAGCCTTTAGGCAATAATTACCGGACATCAAAAAGCCAATTTAAAAATTTACCGGCAAAATTATTAAAGGATCTGCAGCCAAGAACTTCAGCACATACGTTCCTTTTTCGATATTATTTATCTGAAACGAATTATCTACCTCGCA
>JAFWZP010000112.1 GCA_017522255.1 Bacteroidales bacterium
ATAATTATTTAGTAACTATTAAAAATCGCATTAATAACGCAGACAATATAACAATATTGTGCAGGCAGACAAAAAAAAAATGCAGATGCTTTTACACATCTGCAGCAAAATAACTTATAACAACAATATTCGTAAGAATATTTTCCATTGAATAACGCATACCACACAATAATATTGTGCAGACATACAAAAAAAACTGCAGATGCTTTTATTCACCTGCAGGAAACATATAAAAATAAATACTCGCAATATTTATTGTACTTATCAAAAACGCAAACTATATAACAATATTGTGCAGGCAGACAAAAAAAACTGCAGATGCTTTTACACACCTGCAGCAAAATAACATGATAAAAAAAACTAATAAAGCGAAAAAACATTTATTATACAAATAACGCAGAGCACATAATGATATTGTATGCACAGACAAAAAAAGCTGCAGATGCTTTTACACACCTGCAGCGGTACAATATAATACCTCATTAAAACAAGATTAATAAGGCGAAAAAACGTTTGCTATAAATAACGCAGACAATATAACAATATTGTGCAGGCAGACAAAAAAACTGCAGATGCTTTTACACACCTGCAGGAAACAATGTAAAATATGATTAAAAAATACTCATTGTGAATAACGCAGACTATATAATAATATTGTATGCACAGAAAAAAAACGTCCCGAAAAAACAGACTTCAACATTCGGGACATTGCTTGCCCAACAGTCCAAAAAGTCGTAACTTTGCAATATCAAACAAAACAAAGAAACTTCCATAAAACATTATTAAACAACAAGCTGTGAGAAGTGAGCAATGAGAAGTGAGAAGTGAGCTCAAAGCCCATAGCTCAAAGCTCATGACTCAAAGCCCATGGCTCAAAGCTCAAAACTAAAAACAAATTCATTAACCCATAAAAACACAAAATTATGTCAGTAAAAATCAAAGCAGTAGAACGTAACATTTCGTTCTCGAAAGACAATGTAGAGTACGGCTATGTACTCAGCACCGAAATGTATAACCGCCTTAGCGACGAAAAAGTCATTGCCGAAGCCTCGGCACATAGCGGCATTTCACAACCATTATTAAAAGCCTCGTGTGCCGCCGTTGCCGACGTGCTTATGAGCTGGATCAGCGAAGGACACTCAGTGTCGATACCCTATTTGGGCACCATGCGTTTTGGTCTCAACTCCAAAGCAGTGAGCAACGTAGGCGATGTAGGCACCGACCTTATCACCTCTCGCAAGGTCATCTTCACACCCGGCACCGAAATCAAAGACGCATTGGCAGGCACCTCGTTCAGCATCACCTGCTACGACCGCAACGGCAAAGTGGTTAAACGCGTCAGCTCCAACAGCGGTGGCATAGACACCGACGGCGAAGGCGACGAGGCAGTGGACCCTGATGGCCCTAACACCGAACAAGGTGGCGAAGACGACGGAGCTTTTGCAGGATAGACCCAAGCCCCCATTTGGGGGCTTTTGGATAACGGACTAAAGACTAAAGACAAAGGGCAAAGGACGAAAGACAAACGACTTTCGACTTTCGACCTAAGACTTTAAACCTAAAAACAAACACCATGAAAGCAACCATACAACTTATAGCAGCCATAGTGCTTTGCCTCTTCGGACTCACACTGATGATAGTCAGCTTTGTGATGCCACCACAAGGAGTGATAGACAGCAGTGTGCTGGTAGCCACCGGCGAAGTGTTCACCTTCAGCGGTGCCCTGATGGGGATAGATTACAAATACAGGCGATAACGGACGAAAGACAAACGACTTTAGACTTTAGACCTTCGACCTAAAAACCAAACACAATGCGAAAAATAGCCAAAATAATACTACATTGCTCTGCCACCCGTGAGGGACAGGCATTCACTGCCAAGGATATAGACCGCTGGCACCGCCGACAAGGCTTTCAGATGATAGGCTACCACTATGTAATTCTGCTCGACGGCACTGTGGAGATAGGCAGACCCGAGGAAAAGCCTGGAGCACACACCTACGGACACAACGCCAACAGCATAGGAATCTGCTACATTGGCGGCCTTGACCAAGACGGCAAACCCTGCGACACCCGAACGCCACAACAACGCCAAGCAATGAAACAGCTGATAGCCGACCTGTTGAGAAAATTTCCAAACGCCACAGTGCATGGCCACCGTGAGTTTGCCAACAAGGACTGCCCCTGCTTCGATGTGGCTTCGCCGGACGAATGATAAACGACAAAAGACAAAGGACTTTAGACCTTAGACCTTAGACTTTAAACCTTAGAAACATGAAAAAACATCTATTGATAATAACATTAGCGTTGCTATCAGCCTCGTGCCGAAGCACCAAGGAGGTGAGCCACAGAGCCGACACCGTGTATATAGCCCAACGGCAGTACGACAGCGTGATGATAGACCGGCAGACGGCAATAGTTATGAGCCACGACACCGTGTTCGTCGACCGCCTACAAACCGAATACCGCTACAGGCTAAAAACCGACACCTTGCATCATTATCACACAGACACGATATGCACCACAATAGCAGAAAACAAGTCGGCAGAAAGGGACGAAAAACCACCATGAGCGATGATTGGATTGGCGGCAGTGGCGGCGGCAGAGGTAGGCAAAACAATAGCAAGAAAAGGACACCGGTAATGAAAAAAAATATTTTTTTGTCCACAAAACGAAAGTTTTATGCAAAATATCAAAAAGATTGTGTATATTTGCAGTTTCAAACAGAAAAACTAACGTATAATAACATATTAATATGCAAAGAGATACAGTTATTTTTGATTTAATCAAAAAAGAAAGAGAACGTCAAACCAAAGGTATAGAACTTATAGCATCTGAAAACTTTGTTAGCGACCAAGTGATGGAAGCCATGGGTTCGGTAATGACAAACAAATACGCTGAAGGTTATCCGGGAAAACGCTATTATGGTGGTTGCCAAATAGTAGACCAAAGCGAACAATTAGCTATCGATCGTGCTAAAGAACTTTTTGGTGCAGCATGGGCCAACGTACAACCCCACTCGGGAGCACAAGCCAACATGGCAGTATTTTTTGCCTGCTTAAATCCCGGTGATACTTTCATGGGCTTAGACCTTAACCATGGTGGACACCTTTCGCATGGTTCGCCGGTAAACATCTCCGGAACTTATTTCAAACAAGTTTCTTACGGTGTTAAAGAAGAAACCGGTACTATCGATTACGATATGATGGAACAAGTAGCAAGAGAACACAAACCAAAATTGATAATCGGTGGTGCTTCTGCTTATTCGAGAGATTTCGACTGGAAAAGAATGAGAGCTTTGGCCGACGAAATTGGAGCTATCTTGATGGGAGACATTTCTCACCCAAGCGGTCTTATAGCTAAGGGAGAATTGAACAATGCTGTTGAATACTGCCACATTGTTACAACCACAACCCACAAAACCCTAAGAGGACCAAGAGGTGGTTTGATTTTGATGGGTAAAGACTTCGAAAACCCAATGGGAAAAACTACTCCAAAAGGCGAAATAAAAATGATGAGTGCTGTTTTAGACTCAGCAGTATTCCCTGGATGCCAAGGTGGTCCATTGGAACACGTTATAGCTGCTAAAGCTGTTGCTTTCGGCGAAGCTTTGACCGACGACTACGCTCGCTACATCAAACAAGTACGTGCCAACGCCAAAACTATGGCCGATGCTTTCGTGGCTAAAGGTTACAAAGTTATCTCTAACGGTACCGACAACCACTTGATGCTTATCGACCTTCGCACCAAATTCCCTGAACTAACAGGTAAGATGGCCGAAAACACATTGGTAAAAGCCGACATCACCATCAACAAAAACATGGTTCCTTTCGACAGCCGTTCACCATTCCAAACTTCGGGTATCCGCGTAGGTACTCCTGCCATCACCACTCGTGGTTTGAAAGAAGCCGACATGCCTGTTATCGTTGATATGATAGACGCTGTTCTTTCGGACATCAACAACGAAGAATTGATAGCCGAAACTCGCAAGAAAGTAAACGCAATGATGGAAAATCGCCCATTATTTGCTTGGTAATAGATTTACTTAAAGCATACATAGTGAGGGTAGTTATGGATATAATTATCCTCACTTTTTTTATTTCGACATAAAACAATTTATAAGCACATTTTACGTTATTTTGGGGAAACAAAACTACATTATTATATGAAAACAATAAAATACATCGCAGCAATAGTCATCATACAAGCACTTTTACACAGCAATATATCTGTAGCACAGACTATTGATTATATAGACGAAAGCCGTTGGGTTGACTCGGTTTTCAACTCGCTTACACTCGAACAACGCATAGGGCAACTGATGATAGTGAGAGTGCCCACACAAAAGAACACCAAGAAACAAAAAGAGTTATACTCGAACATACAAGAGTATTATGCCGGCGGAGTGTGCTTTTTTGGAGGCACCGCCAACGAACAACTGCAGATGACCAAAAAGCTGCAAACCATGGCACCCGTGCCCCTACTCATATCCATAGATGCCGAATGGGGATTAGGCATGCGATTGAAAGACGCATACTCGTTTCCACGACAAATGATGATGGGAGCAATAGAAAACGACAGCATTATATACGATATAGCCTCAGAAATAGGACGACAATGTCGCAAGATGGGCATACACATCAACTTTGCCCCATGCATCGACATCAACTCCAACCCCATGAACCCCGTGATAGGAGCACGCTCGTTTGGCGAAAACCGCCACAATGTGGCACGCAAAGGCATCATGTATGCCAAAGGATTGGAAAACAATGGAGTGATGGCTGTGGCAAAACACTTTCCCGGACACGGCGACACCGATGTGGACAGCCACCACGACCTGCCTATGATAAACCACACAAAGGAATATTTAGACTCGATAGACCTATACCCTTTCAAGCAAATACTCGAAGCCGGAATAGGCGGAATAATGATAGGACACCTACAAGTAGACGCTTACGACTCGACACAAAACCAGCCCTCGTCGCTGTCGCACCTGATAGTAAACAACCTGCTGAAAAAACAAATGAACTGCAAAGCATTGGTGTTTAGCGATGGTATGGACATGAAAGCCGTTACGGACAACTACAAAGACGGAAGTGGCGAGCTTGCAGCCCTCAAAGCCGGCATAGACATAATACTGCTACCCGACGATATGCCCAAGGCAGTACAAGCCATAGCACAAGCCTGCACCGACGACTCGTTGCTGATGCGACTTGTGGATTTGAAATGTAAAAAGATACTGAAAACAAAATATCGTTACGGACTGAATAAATTGGATTTAAGCCAACTTTCAGCACCCACCGACGAAGATTACGCACGCTGCGAAATACTCACTCAAAAACTGTCGGAAAACGCCGTAACAGTGCTTAAAAACAAAAACTTTATACTACCGCTACAAACCAACAATAATCAAAAGATACTATCGGTGGTGATAGGCCGCGACGAACCAACAACCTTCACCTCTATAGTTGACAACTATGCACGATGCACACACTACTATCACACCGACAAAAAAACCTCGATGGACACTTTGAAAAAGTTGGCACAAGAACACGACATCGTATTAGTATCGATATACGCCTATGCCAACCCCACATCGAAAAAGAACTACGGCATAACAGCCAATATAGCTCAAACCCTCGACACCTTGCAAGCACTCACAGACAAAGTTATAGTGGTAGGTTTTGTGTCGGCCTATGGTTTTACACAACTACCCAACCTCGACGACATCGACGCCATAGTGCTCGCCTATCAAAATGTAGAACCCATGCAGGTGGCAGCTGCCAACGCCGTGTTTGGAGGCATAAACATAAACGGACATATACCTGTGTCGGCAAGTAAGTTTTCGGAAGGTTTGGGCAAAAAAATAGAAAAAGTATGCACCCCTTCGGCATCGCCCACAATGGTGAATATGAATGCCGAAACCTTGGCAAAGATAGACACTTTGGCACAATACGGAATAAATCAAGGAGCATATCCCGGTTGCCAAATATTGGTAGCCAAAGACGGATACATAGTCTACAACAAAGCTTTTGGACACTACACCTACGACGACAATTCCACCGCTGTAAGCCAAAACACCATGTACGACGTTGCCTCCGTTACCAAGATAGCAGCCACCACATTGGCAGTGATGAAACTTGTGGACGAGAAAGAAATTTCGCTCAACGACCCACTATCGAAACACCTGCCATACCTCAAACATACCAACAAAAAGAATATCACCATACGCGAAGCTTTAAGCCACTACGCACAACTGCAAGCATTTATTCCGTTTTGGAAAGATGCCGTAAACAACAACTGCGTTAAAGAAGGAGTAACCAACGCCAACATTATAGATACTAACATATACAGCCTTATAGCCGACAACTTTTATGTGGAAAAAACATTCCGCAACGAAATATTGGAAAAGATAGCCGACAGCAAACTAACCAAAGAAAAGAAATACATATACAGCGACTTTGGCTTTATACTGCTTGCCGACATGGTGCAACAAGTTAGCGGCATGCCATTGGACGCATATATGCAAAAACATTTCTATAGACCATTGGGACTCACTCGCACAACCTTTAACCCCTTGCAACACAATATCGACATCAACGACATAGCCCCTACCGAAAACGACAAGCACTTCCGCCACTCGCAAATACAGGGATATGTACACGACGAAAACGCAGCATTGATGGGCGGAGTGGCAGGTCATGCAGGATTGTTTTCGAACACTACGGAATTGGCAATACTTATGCAACTACTGCTAAACGAAGGTATTTACAACGGCAAACAATACCTTTCGAAAGATGTTATAAATATATTCAACACACGCCATTATGCCAAAGCCAACAACCGGAGAGCATTGGGATTTGACAAACCTTTTATCAAAGACAAAAGCACCCATGTGTCGCCTATGGCATCGCAAAGCAGCTTCGGACACTCAGGATTTACAGGCACCTTTGTGTGGGTAGACCCACAATACAATTTGATATACATATTCCTTGCCAACCGTGTATATCCCGACAGCAAAGACAACAAACTATCAAAACTAAACATACGCACCGATATTCAAGATATAATATACAAAGCACTAAACACGAAGTAAGATATGAAATGGGCTAAATGGATTATTACAGGATTGGGATGGGCATTTATGGGACCCATCGGAGGAATAATAGGATATATTGTAGGCTCTGCAATAGACAACACACAAACTAATATAAACAACAACGACCCTACGGCAGGAACAGGCCGACGCTACAACACTACGCCAAACGACATACGCATAGCATTGTTGCTACTTATTGCTGCCGTAATGAAAGCCGATGGCAAAGTGGTGAAATCAGAACTCGAACACGTAAAAAAATTCTTACTGGCCAACTATGGCGAAAGTCAAGCCAAAGATATGTTACACATACTGCGCGACCTAATAAACCGCGACTACTCAATATATGATGTGTGCACACAAATACGTCAAAACACGCCATACGCCACACGTATGCACCTCTTTGACTTCTTGTACAGCGTGGCAGTAGCCGATGGAAGTTGCAGTGCCGGAGAAGACGCTATGCTAAAAACTATAGCATCACAACTTCGCATAACACAATACGACTACATATCGATACACGAACGCCACACTGCCGGACGAGGCTATTCGTCGTCGTCATATACAGGTGGCAACACTACCAAAAATCCATATCTTGTACTGGGTATAACCGAACAAGCCACCGCCGAGGAAGTGAAGAAAGCTTACCGCCGATTGGCCATGAAGTTTCACCCCGACAAAGTGGCAACCCTAAGCGAAGAAGTGAAAAAGAATGCCGAAGAACAATTCCGAGAAATAAACGAAGCTTACGAAACAATTAAAAAACAACGAGGCATCGCATAAAGAAATATCGGGAGGGAATGGTTATGCAAAATATTACCGAATACCCAAAAGCAATCAACAAACGAATAAAATAGTTATGGGAACATCAATAAACATAAACATATATTACACTTGGTTCGTTCTCAAAAAAAAACTCGTTCAGCTTTCAGAAGTATTTGGTAGAAAATCAACGACTTTTATTTGCCGTATAAACTCTAACAACCGATTTGGGTTTAAAAACAACTATTACTGTCCGCTAAAACTTATGACCAAAGTTAAAAAATAAAGGGCTGACTTCGATTTTGAAGTTCAGCCCTTTTTAATTATATTAGAGTTGTCACACTAAAATATAATTATGAGCAAAAGTACACATTTTTTCGGA
>JAFWZP010000113.1 GCA_017522255.1 Bacteroidales bacterium
ACTGGGTGCTGGTCCGGCTTTACAATTTATTGGCAACGGTGCAGAAACAATCAATCTACAAGGGGAAATATACCCCCAGTTCAAGGGTGGCCTGCGCCAGATCACACTAATGCGTGCCGAGGCAGGTCTTGGCATTCCTTTAATGTTGATATCCGGCAACGGTATGGCATTTGGCAGATGGTGCATAACCGCCATAAACGAAACCCAAACATATTTTTTGAAAGACGGTACAGCACGCAAAATATCGTTTTCTTTAACCCTGCAAAAATATGGGGAAGAACAACAGGCCGGTGTATTGGGTGTTGTCCAACAGGTAGTAGGTGCATTATGACACCACATTCCCAAAACTCTGAAGTTCTTCGGAGTTTTGGGAATGGAAATACAATTTTATTATCAAAAACACTATTCCCAAAAAAGCACAAAACTTCGGAGTTTTTGAATTATATTTCAAAAAACTTGAAATTTGTTTTATTTTATGTTATAATGTGCCGAACAAAAGGATAAAAAATGGCCTTAATACAACGTCCAACATATATGGAACAACTTTCTAAATGGCAGGACAAACACATCGTCAAAATTTTGACGGGTGTCAGACGTTGTGGAAAATCAACATTATTCAAAATGTTTCAAGACGAATTGTTATCACAAGGGGTTAAAGAAAAACAAATCATAAAATTAAATATGGAAGACCCGCGCAATTCGGATTTGCTAGATTGGCGAAAACTGTTTGATTTTATAGATAGCAAATTGCTTAAAGGCAAAAAAAACTATGTTTTCATAGATGAAATACAAATGGTGCCAGATTTCCAACGCGCCGCTGATGGTCTGTTTATAAACGAAGATATAGACCTGTACTTAACTGGCTCTAATTCTCACTTTCAGTCAGGACAATGGGCAACATTATTAACAGGACGATACATAGAGATACATGTATTGCCATTATCATTTAAGGAATATGTAAGCGCATATCCATTTGTTGCCACCAAGGAAACAATGTATCAACATTACTTGGAAACAACAGGATTCCCATTTGTGTTTAATATGCATGATGACAAGAGCTTTGACACCATGGCAATCCGAGAATATATACAAAACATATATAACACCATTGTTTTGAAAGATGTTGTAGAAAACAAAAAGATACGCAATATAAGTCGCTTGGAACGTGTGCTACACTTTATGGGCGACCAAGTTGGCAAAACAACGTCAATCAAAAGAATATCCGACATATTAACCAGCGATGGAACAAAAATAGATGCACATACAGTAGAATCTTATTTAGATGCATTCCTTGATAGTTATTTATTGTACAAGGTAAAGAGATACGATATTAAAGGTGCAAATATCCTGCGTACAATGGATAAGTATTATATGGTTGATGCAGGTTTCTTGCGCATAATGCTGGACAAGCAACCGTTGGCTGACAGTGGGCATTTACTAGAAAATGTAGTGTATTTAGAATTGATACGCCGCGGCTACAAAGTATATGTTGGCAAGGTGGATATGTACGATGCAAAATCAGACAAAAATGTTTCGCGAGAAATAGATTTTGTTGCTGTTGGTCCAAACGGTCCTGAATACTATCAAGTTGCAGAAACCGTCAAAGCCCCAGACACATTTGAACGAGAAATTAGCGGTCTGCAAAAAATACGTGATCACAACCCGAAATATTTATTAACCACAGATGCAACCCCAGAAACAAATCATAAAGGGATACAGCAAATGAATGTTCTGGATTGGTTGCTAAAAGACTAACCATTAACGACAAAAACCAAAACACCACAGTAGTGGTGTTTTTTTACAGGATAAATTATGACAATTTATATCAGCAAAGACGGCGAAACATTGGACTACATAGTATGGCGACACTATGGCAAAACAGATGGCATTCTTGAGCAAGTTTTAACCCAAAACAGACATCTTGCTAAATACGGTGCTATCCTGCCTGCC
>JAFWZP010000114.1 GCA_017522255.1 Bacteroidales bacterium
AATAGGTTTTCTATCATTTCGGCCTCCACTATCGATATGGTGCTATCGCCTATTGTGTCGAAGTAGGCTGTAAACAAAGTGTCTTGTGTAAGCACTATTATACGAGGGTTATCGGTAACGCTATCGTTCCAATGCACAAAGCGGTATAGTTCGCTTGTGGGTTCGGCTGATATTTCCACAGGTGTGGTTTCGTTGTATACTCCGCCACCGGTTACTGTGCCATAGATAGGGTTGTTCGACACCACTCTTAATGTATATTGTTCCAATGGAGCAAAGTAGGCCGTAAAGGTGGTGTCTTGCGAAGCATAAAACACACGTGGGTTGTCGGTAACGCTGTCGTTCCACATCACAAATTTGTAGCCTTCGGCAGCTATGGCGGTGAGTTCCACTCTCGATTCTTCTATATATTCGCCACTGCCTTCAACAGTGCCTTGGCTTTCGTTGTGACTGGTGCCTATTATTTGGAATGTATCCAACATTCTTATGATTGGGAACATAACATAGTAATAACTATTATAATTACCATTGCGAGCCCTTAGCCAATTGCCATCATACAATACCCAATCCGGTGAATAACGATCGCAAGTGGCATAAAAGTTTGTTGAATATTCGGTAGGTTCATGTATAAAGCCGGCACAGTCGTAGGGCGTTTTGCCATAAGGAGGACGAACATTGTTGAACGACGAACCGCCCAACAAAAATGAATCGCTTACCGTAATTGGTTCTTTAAAGTATGCTTCGCATATTTTCATATACTTTGTCTCACGAGTTGTTTCGTAATACTCAATCACGGTATCTACTCCATTAATAGTATCTGTTTTATACAACAAATGTGTCAATTGTGTTTCCAATGCCATATATTTAATCTCGGCAGTATCCCAACGGGCTGAATCTACAAGAACCCATTCGCCATCAACGTCATCAAATACCATAAAGTATTCCGGCACACGGGTGGTATCCGTAAACTCGGTTTTTATCAATCCGCCTACAACGCCTATTATTTCCAAAGAAGCATTTGTATAATGATATACACCTTGTATCACATTATTTCCGGTATAATTGCCCACACAAGGATTATCCGAAACCAAATGACCGGCATAATCACAATTTTCACCTACAGCATAGCAGGAATCATACCATGTGGTGTAGTAATAATGTCTGTAACGGTTGTAGATAGTGTCGGTTTGACAATAACACATAATGCTATAAAAGCATAAAACCGCTGACAATAAAATTTTTGTTTTGTTCATCTTTAATCCTCCTTTATTTAAAATAATTAAGACATTTTACACCTACTGTTGTTTCATATATAACAGGAAATCCAAGTTCAATTGCGATGGTACAATTAAATGCAGGAACAGGGTCTATCGGACTACTACTTGGATATATTGATTTAACTTCACTTGAAACTTGAATATTTTCTTTATTAATACATTCGCTAGTAGAAAAATTGTTCACATTGGTTTGCAGTACTGATAAACTAGATAATATTGTGTTATTTATTACTCCAGTAGCTAAAAAATGAGTATCATCGTAATTTGATATTGAATTGAATGATGTATTATTTCGATAAATCTTAGATGTAGTGTAATTTTCTAGTTTAGATAAATTTGCTATAAATATTTCATCTATTTCACTTGTATTTTCTTTCAAAATAGCCAATCTATTTCCATTTGATAAATATGTCATTTCTTTAAGTGTACCGGGTGTATTATCAATAAATTGAATATTATTAATTTCCATATTATCCAAATTAATTCTTTTTATCTCTACACCATTCAAATTCTGTAATTTATTTTTTTTTGTTACAGTGGAGACTACGACATTATTACCACTTAATTTTGTTATTTTAAATGGCGATATTGCTGACATTCTGATATCAGTATATGTATTTAATACACGTTCCATATCTGACATAAAAACAGCATCTTTCTTATAATTACGAATATACATTTTAGGAAGATATGAGGAAATAAAATTATTTTGACTGGAATTTACAACAAGTGATTGACCAACTGTTACTATTTCTCCAGAAGAACCATCCCACATAAGAGCCACATCCGTAAGATAATTATCACATTCATATCCGATACCACATTTCCAATAATTATAATCATCAAAATAATAATTATTTAAATTTATAACACATGTTTTATAGCTCTGATTTTTGGTTCTGGCAACTGCAAGAGAACCATATATTGGTAAATTTTCAGAAACTTTATATGCGATTATTTCAGTTAATTCTTCCGTTTCTGCAATATTACGAAATTCATATCCACCAATAGTCAATGTCTCAATGATTACATCAAATATAGCTATATATCCACAATTATTTAATACATTTTTTCCGCAAAAAAATATGCAACTATCTAATACTGCAAAATCGTTGATTCGATATCCATAGGGTACAGTGGCACATACCATAGTATTGGAATCTTTAATAAATGTAAATATCTCATTACCATCTTCAGACGAAAATGACACAGATACTATTTCCGATGCCGACTTGGCTCTTATTTTTGAATCATAACCGGCTACTTGATTTAACGAAAAGAATGAATTTTCTGTATTTTGACAATAACTATTGTCTAATACAAAAGCAGACAATAGTATTAAAAAGATTTTTTTCATATTAATAATTATTTCATTTTGTTTATTCTATTTTTTAAACTCCCAAGCCTGCAATGGCTTGGGAGTTGTATGACATCAAAGTATTTCAGGTATGCTTTTACATACTATTGTTTCACAAACGATTTCACTCCCGCACACTCGTCGTTGTATATCTTTATTATATAGGTGCCGGGGGTTAGCTCGGTGCAGTTAATGGTGGTGGGTTCGGATATAGGCTGTTTCTTTATTTCCACGCCGGCAGAAGTGTATATCACCATAGTGTAGTTGCCACTGCGGTTGAGGTGTATTTGCAAATCTTTGGCTGTGGGATTGGGCGATAGCGTGAATAGGTTTTCTATCATTTCGGCCTCCACTATCGATATGGTGCTATCGCCTATTGTGTCGAAGTAGGCTGTAAACAAAGTGTCTTGTGTAAGCACTATTATACGAGGGTTATCGGTAACGCTATCGTTCCAATGCACAAAG
>JAFWZP010000115.1 GCA_017522255.1 Bacteroidales bacterium
TACGGTTAAAATCTTATCGCGAAACCACCAATATTTGGGGGTAAATCAAGCCGTAGAAATGTATAGGAACCGTGAGTATACCAATGGAAAACTTGGTGTGTTTTGGCATACACAAGGTAGCGGAAAGAGTTATTCTATGCTGTTCTTGGCTCAGAAAATACGTCGCAAGTTTGCTGGTTCACCAACTATAGTTGTGTTGACTGACCGAGAGGAACTGAACAAGCAAATAAGCGATACATTCGAAAATTGTGGAATGTTGGGCAAAGTAAAGGCTAGGGAGTTCATTGCCCAAAGCGGTGAAGACTTGATAACAAAACTGAAGGGAAATCCTTCGTTTATTTTCTCGCTGATACAGAAATTCAACCGTCCGGATGCAGAACCGATTTATCCCGATCACGACATTGTGGTAATCAGTGACGAGGCACACCGCACTCAGAATGGAATCTTCGCTGATAATCTGATGCACTTGTTGCCTACGGCCAATCGTATTGGTTTTACCGGTACTCCATTGCTTTCTAATGATAACATTACGGCTCGTACTTTTGGTGGTTATGTCAGTATCTACGACTTCAAACGGGCGGTAGAAGATAAGGCGACGGTGCCTTTGTATTACGAAAACCGAGGTGAACGCTTGCAGGATTTACAGAATCCGGAAATCAACGAAGAAATAGCTTCGGCTTTGGAACAAGCGGGAGATATGGATGCTTCGCAGTTGTCAAAACTCGAAAGGGAATTTGCCAAGGAGGTGCATTTGTTGACTGCCAAGAAACGTTTGCGCATCGTAGCCAAAGATTTTGTGCGTCATTATAGCGACCTATGGACTTCGGGCAAAGCCATGATGGTAAGCTACAACAAGGTGATCTGTGTACGGATGTACGAGTATGTACAAGAATATTGGCAGCAGGAAATTGCTGCTTTGGAAAAGAAGATTTCCAAATCGACTTCCCAACAAGAAGTGCAGGAACTAAACCGTAAATTGAAGTGGATGCAGGAAACGGAAATGGCGGTGGTGGTTTCGCAAGAACAGAACGAAATACAGATTTTCCAAAAATGGGGATTGGACATTGCTCCACATCGGCTGAAGATGGAGAAACGGGAACTTGACAAGGAGTTCAAGGACAAGGATAATAAATTGAGAGTGGTATTTGTTTGTGCCATGTGGCTTACCGGCTTTGATGTAAAAACACTTTCGTGCCTATACATTGACAAGCCTATGAAAGCGCATACGTTGATGCAGACTATAGCCCGTGCCAACCGTGTAGCGGAAGGAAAAACCAATGGACTTATCATTGACTATATAGGCATAGTGAAAGCTCTCCGTCAGGCTTTGGCTGACTATACAGCCAATCCGGAAGGAGGGGAAGGCGGTAACGACCCTACGATAGATAAACAAGAACTGATTAAGCATGTACACGAGGCGATAGCGGTCGCTACTGCTTTTTTAAAAGAGCATGAATTTGAAATACAGAATCTAATAGAAGCGGATAATTTCTTTAAGCTATTCTTATTGAAAGAAGCTGCCAATGCCATGTGCGAAACGGCAGAGGTAAGAAAGACTTATTGTACTTATGCTACTACCTTGCTAAAACTTTGGAAATACTTGGACCGTGAAGATATTACGGCAGAAATGAAACAGCATAAAGATGCTATCGAAGCGATTTACAAGGAGTTGCAGAAGAAGCGGAAACATGCGGATATTACGGATTTGAGTGTAGCTATCAATGAGATTGTAAACGAGCATCTACAAGTGGATGTATCTATGGTAGCAGAACCAAATGCATCCCATCGTTTTGACATCAGTGGAATCAATTTTGACTTGCTTAGACGAGAATTTACCAAGAGCAGGGAAAGAAATTTGATAATGAAAGATATTCAAGACTTACTACAGGAACGTATCGCACGAATGTTGTCGCAGAATCCTTCGCGTATCAATTTCTATGAAAAGTATCAAAGTATTATCAATGAATATAACAGGGAACAGAACCGGGTAAACATTGAACAAACCTTTGAAGAATTGATGCAACTTTCGCAACAACTTACGGAAGAAGAAAAGCGCTATGTCCGTGAGGGATTTGAAAACGATGAACAGCTTTCGATGTATGATGTGTTGATGAAGGAAGATTTATCTAAAGAAGATATCAAGAAATTGAAAAAAGTGGCAGTGGATTTATTAGCCAAAATCAAGGATATGATGGAAAGTATGAGTAATCCTTTCGATAATCCTACAGCAAAAGCTACCATTATCATCACCATTCGTGATACGCTTTGGAGTGATTTGCCAGAAAGCTATTCGGACGAAAGCATAAATTATTATAAGGATGCGGTTTATAACTATGTAAGTCAAAGATATGGTGGTATTGCATAAATCCATACAGACATGTAATATTAGCGGTGTATGATATGCATAATACCATACATTGCTAATGTTTATTATTACTATACGTTAAGATATGGAATGCTTATTTTATTGGGCAGACGATGACGACCTGAAATATGGACTTTGTCCACGGAAAATAAACCCAATTTTCAAATTTCAGTAGATGGTAAAGAAATGTTATGTTTAGCGGATATTAATATTATTGATTATATATTTGGTAAAAAGAAAAACCATTATTGGGGAAATAAACTTAATTTATCGGGGAAGACTATATAGCGTTAGGTCCTTACGTCATTGACGTTAGGACCTAACGCTATTGGCGTAACGACGTAACGCTACTGCCGTTAGGTCCTTACGGCAGTAGCGTTACGTCGTTACACAAAATCTTTTTAACGGTAAATAGATGTTCGTTTAACGGTAAATGTTTTAGAATTTAATGATTAATAGTCTTTTGTATATTAAAATATCTCCATAAATTTACCATATATTGATAATGTAATAAGATATATATGTTATTGAATTATCATATATGGGATAATGTAATAAGATATATATGTTTTTTTGAAAGTGTATATATACTATTTTCAAAATTACTATATTTACGAGTCTTAACTTCCATAGTTACGACCCAAAACTACGGCACTTACGATAGCAAACTCCCATACTTAGACGTGCCATGTGTGGGGTATATATATTGTATGTGATTTGGTGATTGTATTACTATTCCTTAGATTTGCTGTCGCAATATTTTTCCACGAGTGGCAAGTAGCGTGGATTGGGATTTTCATCAAAGGCTTCTTTGAGTATATTTTTGCGGGCGTTGATAAAAAAATCAGAGTGGAAACGTTCGTGCACTACAGTTTCAGTTAGGCTGTTTTCTATTGCACTATATGTTTCATCATTATCATAGTTTATAAAACTTGTATATACACGTTGATATATCCAATAGTTGATTAAACAGTCGTCGTAAGACAGTTTTTGAATCTCGAATAGTAGTGGAAGGAAATTGGGGTCGGGCCATATAGCAGTAGCTTCTATAGCTTCTAGCACTAATGGGTAAACATCATGATTAAGATGTCCATCGCTTTTGAAAAAATCAGGATACTGTGAAAGAGCTTTTATAACAAACTCTTTTACTTCGTCGGTACGATAGTGGCACAATGCCGATAAAACAGTTGCATTATCTTCTTTAGTGTACATCTCTAACAAACGGTTGTAGTATTTTTCGCTGATAGGCAGATTATCCAAAATTTCATATTTATGGTATATGCTGTATGTTCCGGGTGTAAATATCAGCATGCTGTCGAGTGTGAGGCTATCTTGTATGGTGAAGATGCGACGGAAATTGTTCATTTTTTTACCGTTGATGAAACTATAGTACTGTGGCGACTTTTGCTCTACAAGCTCCGGATTGTTGCGTAGCAATGTGTCGTAATATATGCTGTCGTCTTTGCTCATATAGATTCTATGATTACATAACTCATCTACAATATGGCTTGCAACAGACTCCATACTTAGTATGTCGGCACGTCTAATTTGAAATCTCGCAGTGTCGGTTAGAGAATTATATAGTATTTCTTTGAAACGTATATCGCCACGGTCAACAAGGACTTTAAACGCAAAAGCTCTGACGGCTGCGTTGTGGTGATAGTTTTCTAATGCTACAAGCTCGTCGTTGGTGGCTATTTGTTTTAGCTTTTCTTGAAGTGTCCATTCTTTAGGTATGCCTGCCCAACCATCGGTGTTGTGCATAGATATACCTGTCAAACTGTCGGCAATTCTTAGCACTTCGGGCTTTACGCCTTCTATCTGTTGGCTTTTGGCAGTAGTACAGCCAAGTAGCGTAACTAATAAGACTATGTATATTCGTTTCATTGTATGTGGTGGTTTTATAATTACATTGGCGACAAGGGATTGTATTGCCGTCGGTACAAATATGTTTTTGGTGTGTTATAAACTGTTTTTACCTTATTACTTTTTCAGCATCTTCTGAATCTGTTCTTCCAGTTCCTGCTCCATTGTTTGGGAAAAACCCTCGTGAATTTTTTCTATCTTGCCTTTCTCATTGATAAAGAACAGGGTAGGGTAGCCGATTACATGGTACTCTTGCGGTAGGTTGCGACTGGAGAAAACCACCGTGTAGTCGATTCCGCGTTTGGCAAGGAAGTCGGCCATGTTGTCTTTAACGGGGTCGTCGATGGGGTCGATGCCTATAACAACCACGCCTTGGTCCTTGTATTTTTCATGCAAACGTTGCAGCACAGGCATTGCGGCACCGCAGGGGGCACATCCTTTGTAGAAGAAGTCGACAAGCACAACCTTGCCACGCAGGTCGGCGAGGCTGATGCTGTCACCCTTAAGGGTGGGGAATGTCCATTCGGGAGCTTGAGTATTTTCTTCAAGAGGCGTTGGTGGAACGTATGGTACGTAGTCCATCATTGTAGCTCCGGCCGGGATTGCATCAAGTGTAAAGCGGCTTTCGTTGATAGTACTGTCGAAGGCCAGCAGCTTGTATTGCTTGTATTGGCATAGTGTATCCTCACCCTCTTTTATGTCGATAACCGAGGTTAATTGTAACGGCATGTAGGTTTGTTTGTCTATCCATATTTGGACGTAGAGACGAAGGCGTTGCATACCAAATACATCAGGGTCAAACTTTGTTCGCACATAATCTGCTTTGTAGCATGGTTTGTCGTCGAGAGTGGTTTCCGTAAGGCTGTATGTGGTCAGGGTGTCGTCCAAGGTTTTGTCGCTTGGCATTGGAGATGCATTAGGTTCCGTCAGCACGTCGTAAAATCGAACATTATGGCGTCTCGAAATTATTTGGTCCGTCCATTTGTTGCACGACATCACCGTCGCTTCGTTGTTGAAGTAGAGGATATATTCCTTTCCAGTGTATATTTCGATGCCACTCATGTCGTCTGTCCATTTTGTAATAGTGGCGAAGAGTTTTCCAAACACAGTGTCTTCGGGCACTTTTTTGTAGTCGCATGAAAGGAGGAGTGTCATAGTGTCTTTCTCCGTCATGTATTTGGTTTGTTCTTCCACCTCGTAGTGTCCTCCTTTAATAGAATGGCATTTTTCACGACATAGACGTATTACGTTTTTGGCCTCGTCGGCGTTTTGTGCATTAGCACCGGTGGCAAATGCAAATATTGCCACAATGATTATTAGTTTGTTTCTCATATTATAATGTATTTTTATCTTATTACTTTTTCAGCATCTTCTGAATTTGTTTTTCTACTTCCTCTTCCATGGAGGCGGAGAAACCTTCGTGATATTTCACTATCTTGCCTTCGCGGTTGATGAAGAAGAGGGTTGGGTAGCCGGTTACACGATACTTTTGCGGTAATTCGCGGTCGGAGAAAACCACAGTGTAGCCCACAGAGCGTTTCTCTAAGAAGTCGGTCATTTCGTTTTTGACAGGGTCGTCGTATGGGTCAATGCCTATAACAATCACGCCTTGATCCTTATATTTTTCGTGCATACGCTGCAAAACGGGCAGTGCTGCACAGCATGGAGCACATGACTTGTAGAAGAAATCGAGAAGCACAATCTTACCTTGTAGGTCAGCGAGGCTTATGCTGTCGCCCGATATGGTAGGCAGTGTCCATTCGGGAGCACGCTTTCCACGACCAAGAGGTTTGATAGATTTCTCCGGAACGTAATCTATCACTATCATTTCGTCGGGGAGACTTTCCAGTGTGAAACGGCTATAGTTGATGGTGGTGTCGAAGCTCAGCAGTTTGTCATACGTGTATTGGCATAGCGTGTCCTTGCCTTCCACCAAAACCTGAACGGTGTAAAATTGTATTGGCAGGTAGGTCTGCTTGTCTATCCAAATCCGCTTTTCGTTGCGTAACCACGTGCCGCCAAATATATCCCGCTTAGGCGTTGTATTTAGGTAAATAACGTCGTAGCACGCTTTGCCGTCGATGGTGGTGTCGGCTAGGCTGTAGGTAACTAAGCTGTCGTCTGGCGAGTCGACGTTTCGCAGTAAGTAAATGTCTTGATCTGTCAGGGGTTCGTAGAATTCGAAGTTGTGGCGTAAAGACTTTGTTACTCCTATCCAAGGGAAATGAGGTATGCGTTCCAGTTCCGTGGCATTGCCGTATGCAAACTCTTCCTCTGTGTTGATGGAGTAGCGTGTTCCGGTCTGGAATTTTTCTACATTGTGGAAACGTTTACCAAACACCTTGTCGGTGGTGTCCTTCACGAAGTCGCAGGAGAGGATACAAGATGAGGTATCCTTGCTGCCCATGTACTTTATCCGGTATTCGGCCTCGTAGTGTCCTCCTTTAATAGAATGGCATTTTTCACGACATAGACGTATTACGTTTTTGGCCTCGTCGGCGTTTTGTGCATTAGCACCGGCGGCAAACGCAAATATTGCCGCAATGAGTATTAGTTTTTTTCTCATATGATTATGTGCTTAAATATACTATTGTTGTTTAAACGAAATGAAGTATAAAATATTGCTATATAGTATATCTTTTTTTGGTTATTTCTAATAGATAAGAAATTCTATATGTTAAAAATGAGATTAGAAGTGTTAAATACGTTCTTTCTGCTTGCGGATATAGGTGTAAAAACCTCCCGACTTCGTGGTGAAAACCTCGTGACTTTTTTCTGAAAAGTACGCGACTGAGCTATGAAAAGTACGCGACTTAGATCTGAAAACCTCCTGAGTTGGGTGTGAAAACTGCCATGTTTATATTTTTAGCAGTCGTTGTTCATTTTTTAGATTATCTGGAAAAAGATATTAATGTTGATAATCAGGTGTATAGAAATGATAACTCTTTTTCTTTGAGTTCTGTGGTGTTTGTGATATTTGGTACGGTAAATATGCGAAAATTCGAGTTAAATTGAAAGGTGTTAATATAGTATAATTTAATTATAATACAAATAATCTTTTTGATATTCTTATAAGGTTTCTTAGTTGTAGTAATGAGTATGAAGAAAAACACATTGTCGAAAATAAATGCAGTGTTACATTTTCGATATTGCAAAATTATTGTTATCTTTGCTTTTTCGTAAAGGGAAAATATTTTACGAAAATGAGATGTAAGATGTTTATTTATAGTAATTAAATTGAATGAAGATATGAGTAATTTGTTGAAAAAATGGACCGAAACAAGTTTGGTGTTACGTATAGTTATAGGTCTTGTGGTGGGAACTATCTTGGGTTTGTTAGTGCCTTCGGCTTCGGCTATAGGTATTCTTGGTACTTTGTTTGTCAGTGCTTTAAAAGCAATAGCACCCGTGTTGGTGGCAGTCTTGGTGATGGCTTCTATTGCGAAAGCAAGCAGTAAGTTGGGCGCTCGCTTTCGCAATGTTATCTTTAGGTATTTGTTAAGTACGTTTATGGCTGCGATGTGTGCAGTGGTGGCAAGTATGTTGTTTCCCGTAACTCTCCAACTTAGCGATGTGTCAACCTCATCAGAATCTACAGCTTCATTAGCAGATGTGTTTAGCAATTTGCTTACAAATATGGTGGCTAATCCCATTTCGTCTATTACCAATGCCAATTATATAGGTATATTGTTTTGGGCAATATTGATGGGTATAGCATTGAAAATGATTGCAAGTAAGGAGACTATAGCAGTTGTGCAAGACTTGTCGGAAGTGGTATCTCAGATAGTTAAATGGGTTATTCAGTTTGCTCCTTTCGGAATATTGGGGCTTGTGTTTACCACAGTGTCCACCAACGGGCTTGAAGTATTTACTACTTATGGACATCTTCTTCTGCTACTTGTGGGGTGTATGTTGGCCAATACTTTTATTTTTAATCCCTTTATTTCGTTTTTGATGATAAAGAGAAATCCTTATCCGTTATTGTTTACATGTTTGAAAGAGAGTGGATTGAATGCGTTTTTTACAAGGTCGTCGGCTGCCAATATTCCTATTAATCTTGCACTTTGTAAGAAACTCGGCCTTGATGAAGATTTTTATTCCATAAGTATTCCGTTAGGATCTACTATTAATATGGACGGTGCTGCTGTTACTATCACGGTGTTTTCGCTTGCCGTTGCCCACACATTGGGGGTCGAAGTTACGTTTGCTTCGGCTGTATTTCTGAGTATTATAGCCACTTTGGGAGCTTGCGGCGCATCAGGAGTGGCAGGAGGATCGTTGCTATTGATACCTATGGCATGTTCGTTTTTTGGCATCGGCAACGATGTGGCTATGCAAGCTGTTGCCATTGGTTTTATTATTGGTGTTATACAAGATTCGGTAGAAACAGCCCTTAATTCGAGCGGAGATGTGTTTTTTACCGCTTCGGTAGAGTATCAAGATCGATTAAAAAAAGAAAAAAAGAATAAGTCGGAATAAAAAAAAATATTTCGCACAAAAAAGGGAAAAAAAGATGAAATTTATCTGTTTTTTTGGTTGAAAAACGTGTTTTTCTACTTTTTCTGTATATCTTTTTGTAATAGTGAAAGATATGATGTTTTTACGGTGATATTGCAATGTTGTTGTAATGTTGCCGCAAAAAGTATTGCAAAGTCCAGTAAGAGTCATTGCGATGGTTTGTTTTTTTCTTGCGATGATGATGCAAAAAGCATACAAGAAAAAATATTTATCCACGGAGTGTGTTCTTATGAAGATTGAGAATTGCTGATAATAAGAATATTAAGTGGGAGGGAAGGAGAGGTGAATAAATAAAAAAAGGAGAAAAATTTCTTTTTCTCCTTTTCAGTACCCGGGGCCGGGATCGAACCGGCACGAGTGTAACCTCATTGGTTTTTGAGACCAACGCGTCTACCAATTCCGCCACCTGGGCATCGTTTCGGAGGCTGTCTTTTGCCTCATTTGCGGTTGCAAAATTACGAACTTTTTTTGAACTGACCAAATAAAATTTGATTTTTTTTTCGCAGAATGAAAAAAAAGTAGTAATTTTGCAAAGTCAAAAAAACAAATAAAATGCAGTTAGACACTAAGGATCAGGTATGTATATTTTCGGGACGTGCTACAGAAGCATTAGCACGCAAAGTTGCCGAAAAATATGGTAGCGAATTGGGAAATTCGGTGGTTTTTCAATACGCTGATGGTGAATTTCAGCCATCTTTTGAGCAAACTATTCGTGGAAGAAAGGTATTTATCGTGCAAAGTACTATCCCTCCGACAGATAACCTATTTGAACTGTTGATGATGATAGATGCCGCCAAGCGTGCTTCGGCTTTGCAAGTGATAGCCGTAATACCTTATTATGGTTTTGCACGCCAAGACCGCAAAGATAAACCGCATATTCCGCTTACAGCTCGTTTGATAGCTGATATGCTTCAAGCAGCAGGTGTGGATAGAATAATAACAATGGATTTGCACGCCGACCAAATTCAAGGTTTCTTCAAGGTACCTTTGGATCACTTATTTGGTTCGTCGTTGTTTATGCCCTACATTCGTTCGTTGGACATTCCTACAGAAGATATTTTGTTCGCTTCTCCCGACTTGGGCGGTTCGCGTAGAGCCGGTATGTATGCAAAAACGTTGGGTAATAGCTTTGTGATATGCTACAAACAACGCAACAAACCTAACGAAATAGGTATAATGAAACTTATAGGTGATGTAAAAGACAAGCATGTGATATTGCTCGACGATATTATCGATACAGGTAGCACTATGGTTAAAGCTGCTCAATTGATAAAGGAAAGCGGTGCAAAGAGTGTTCGTGCTATGATTACTCACCCAGTGTTGAGTGGTGATGCAATAGATAAAATCGAAAATTCGTGCTTAGAAGAACTTGTAGTAAGCGACACAATACCATTGAAACGTCCATCGGATAAGATACATGTATTATCTACCGATTGGTTGCTTGCCGAAGCTATTCGCCGTATTGTAAACTATGAGTCTATCAACGACTTGTACGAAACTACAATTCACCATAAAGGAGTAATTGAAAGGTTGTAAGGTGTTACACCTTTGTTTAAATAAATAATTGTTTAATAAATTAAAAAGAAAAAAACGATGAAAATAGTATCGATGAGTGGTTCTCTTCGCGAGAACGTAGGGAAAAAGGATGCTAAAGCATTGCGTCGTCAAGACCGCGTACCATGCGTTATGTATGGAAAAACAGAACAAATAATGTTTTCTGTTCCTCAAGTTGAATTTAAGCCTCTTGTGTTTACACCGGAAGCTGCTTACGTTGAAATAGAAATCAACGGACAAAAGAGAATGGCAATGTTGAAAGACATTGAATACCATCCTGTAACAGAAAATATTATGCACGCTGATTTTTACGAACTAAGCGACGACAAACCAATCGTAATGTCGATACCTGTATATTTGACAGGTACATCGGTAGGTGTTATGAAAGGTGGTAAAGCAGTTTTGAAAATCAAACGTTTAAAAGTAAAAGCGTTGCCTGCTAACATGCCGGAAAAGATAGTGTTGGATATTACCAACTTAGATCTTTTGCAAGGTATAAAGGTTCAAGACGTTGCTACTGACAATTTTGATTTATTGGACGTTAAGAGCAGTGTAGTTGTTTACATTAAATCTACAAGAGCTGCTGCAGCTGCTGCTGAAGCCGCTAAGTAATTTTTTTTGTACAACGAAACGGAAAAAGAGTCATGAGATATGCGCATGGCTCTTTTTTGTTGCTTTGATATTGAAACAATGAAGTATAAGTATATTTTATTTGATCTCGATCGAACATTGTGGGATTTTCAGGCCAATAGTTTTCAAACCTTTAAAGAAATGTACGAAAACTATGATTTAGGCACGTTGTGCAATACCACGTTCGATAATTTTTATTCACAATATAAGTCCATCAATGCAGTGTTGTGGGATATGTATAGACAAGGAACATTGTTGAAGGAGGTTCTTTACGTGAAACGCTTTTCGCTTACATTGGAGCACTTTGGTGTGATGGATAACTCTGAACTATCACGACAATTGGGCGACTTTTATGTGTTGGAAGGCCCTAAGAAAACGGCTCTTGTAGATGGCGCTCGAGAATTGTTGGATTATATGTATGCAAAACACTATCCTATGTATATCGTATCAAATGGTTTTAAGGAAGTACAAAACGAAAAGATTAAAACATCGAACATCGACAAGTATTTCAAGAAAGTATATTTGTCGGAAGATATAGGTTATCAAAAGCCTAATAGAAAAATATTTGATGCGATATTGAACGATTTGAATGCCTCACCATCGGATTGTGTGATGATTGGCGACGACTATGCTGTGGATATAGTAGGAGCTCGCAGTGCCGACATCGACCAAATATATTACAACCCCGAAGGTATAAAGCACCCCATTCGGCCTACTTGTGAAGTAAAGCACCTTGCCGAGATAATAAATATACTATAGTATTTTCCCGATGTATGTGTGCAAATATTTTTGGAAAAAGTTTTATATGTGAGATTTTTTTTTTATCTTTGCAACCGATTTGTTGGTGAAAATATATCATAATATCGATTATAAGATACAGATAAATAGGCAATAGCAGAGTAATGCGGAATTTTTAATCCGCTTGCTGTTGGGCAAAAAAGGAATATGGTAGGGGAGTATTATGTTAGTATTTCTCGGCTCTTTCTTATTTTCTGAATCTAAGTTGTGATATTTTTTTATTGATTCTTTGTAGTAGAAGTTAATAATAAAGATAGTAGCATTAATTATTGAACCGAGAGGTTTGTATAGTGTTGTTATCGAGAAAGTAAAATAATAATATAAATAAAAACAAATATAAGTTATGGCAAATTATCGTATAGAAAGCGATTTATTAGGACCTCGCGAGGTTCCTGCTGAAGCTCTTTATGGAGTTCAAACATTACGCGGTATGGAAAACTTCCACATCAGTGGAGCAAAATTAAGCGATTATCCAAGTTTCATTAAAGGATTGGCAATTACAAAGAAAGCTGCTGCTATTGCTAACGAAAAAGTTGGAATGGTAACAAAAGAACAATGTGATGCTATCGTTAAAGCTTGTGATGAATTGTTGGAAGGTAAACATCACGAACACTTCCCTGTGGATATGATTCAAGGTGGTGCCGGTACTTCTACTAACATGAATGCTAACGAAGTTATAGCTAACCGTGCATTGGAAATAATGGGTAAAGAACGTGGACAATATGAATTCTGTTCTCCTAACGACCACGTAAACGGTTCGCAATCTACTAACGATGCTTATCCTTGTGGTATTCACATGGCTATGTACATGGAACACTTGGAATTCATCGGTCATATTGAAATGGTTATCGAATCTTTGGAAAAGAAAGCTAAAGAATTCGAACGCATTATAAAAATGGGTCGTACTCAATTGCAAGACGCTGTTCCTATGACATTGGGACAAACTTTCGGCGGTTTCGCTGCTACTCTTCGTCTTGAAGTTGAAAACCTTAAAGCTGCTGCTCAAGAATTCCTAGTAGTAAACATGGGTGCTACTGCTATCGGAACAGGTATTTGCTCGCTTCCTGGCTACAGCAAACATTGTATCGACGCTCTTCGCGAAATAACAGGATGGGATATTACTTTGGCAGAAAACTTGATTGAAGCTACTTCTTCTACTGCTTGCTTAGTTCAATATTCTTCTGCTTTGAAACGTTTGAGCATCAGAACAAACAAAATATGCAACGACTTGCGTTTGATGAGCTCGGGTCCTCGTTGTGGTTTACACGAAATCCACTTGCCTGAACGTCAACCGGGTTCTTCTATCATGCCGGGTAAAGTAAACCCTGTTATTCCTGAAGTAATGAACCAAATCAACTACAAAGTTATTGGTAACGACGCTTGCATAACTATAGCTGCTGACAACGCTCAACTTGAATTGAACGTTATGGAACCTGTTATGGTTTACTCGTTATTCGAATCTATCGAAATATTGAGAAATGGTTTCGATACATTGCGTACTTTCTGTATAGATGGTATCGTTGCTGACGAAAAACGTTGTCGCGACTTAGTTGAAGGTTCTATCGGAATCGTTACTATGCTTAACCCAATCATCGGCTACAAACAATCTACTAAGATTGCTAAAGAAGCTGCCGAAACAGGACGTGGCGTTTACGAACTTGTTTTGGAACACAAATTATTGACAAAAGAACAATTAGATAAAATATTGGTTCCCGAAAACATGATTGAACCGGTTGAAATAAAATTATAATTGTTGTTGATTGATAATAGTTTTTTAGAATTTAAACATATTAATTTACGAGAGGGTGTCGATAAAAAGACATCCTCTTTTTTTGTCCTGCTGTCTCCAAACACTCGGCCTAATATTTTCCGATAAAATCAGTGCTCTCTATTTGTTTGTTTTGCAGAAATTTATTACCTTTGTACGTCATTATCATAATGCTAAAACTTGGTTATGGTATTGAATATTAGATAAAAAACGAACAAAAAGATTTACATAACGATAAAAAAATATATTTATGTCGGCAAAGTATAACGAATATAAACAGCTAAATCTTGCCCAAATAGGAGACGAAGTGCGTAAATTTTGGGAAGAAAATCAAACTTTCGACAAGAGTTTGAAACAAAGTGAAGGTCATCCATCTTTTGTATTCTTTGAAGGTCCTCCTTCTGCTAACGGACAACCTGGTATTCACCATGTGATGGCAAGAACCATAAAAGATATTTTTTGTCGTTATAAAACCCAGAAAGGTTTTTACGTAAAGCGTAAAGCCGGTTGGGATACTCATGGTTTACCTGTAGAACTTGGTGTGGAAAAGAATCTTGGTATAACCAAAGAAGATATAGGTAAGAAGATATCGGTAGACGACTATAACCGTGCTTGTCGCGAAGAGGTGATGAAATATAAAGACCTTTGGGACGAGCTAACTAAAAAGATGGGGTATTGGGTAGACCTTAACGACCCCTACATAACTTTCGAGAATGAATATATCGAAACTCTTTGGTACTTGCTTTCGGTATTGTATAAGAAAGGTTTGCTTTACAAGGGTTATACCATTCAACCCTATAGTCCGGCTGCAGGTACAGGCTTAAGTTCGCACGAGCTTAATATGCCCGGCTGCTACCGCGATGTGAAAGATACCACATGTACAGCACAATTCAAGGTGGTGGACAGCGAAAACGCTATAGTGAAAGACATTCAAGCTAAGGCAGCTGAACAATTCCGAAACAACCTTTACATATTGGCTTGGACCACTACTCCGTGGACATTGCCTTCCAACACTGCTCTTTGTGTTGGTCCTAAGATTGACTATGTGGCAGTAGAAACTTTCAATCCTTACAATGGTAGTCCTATGGTATGCTTGTTGGCCAAAGCCAGAGTGGCTGCTTACTTTGATGCCAAAGGCTTAGACGCTTCGTTTGAAGACTACAAAGCCGGCGACAAAGTGGTGCCTTACCGTGTGATAGCCGAATACAAAGGTACCGACTTGTTGGATATCCATTACGAACAATTGTTCCCATGGGTAGACCCTGTATCGATGGACGAAAACAAGAAGTTGCACAACTGCAAGCACGAAGCCTTTCGCGTAATCCCAGGTGACTATGTTACTACCGACGATGGTACTGGTATAGTGCATATAGCTCCTACTTTTGGCGCCGACGATGCCAAGGTGGCCAAAGCTGCAGGAATACCTTCGCTGTTTATGATAAACAAAAAGGACGAAACTCGCCCAATGGTTGACCTTAGCGGTAAGTTTTGGTTGATGGACGAACTCAACGACGACTTTGTTAAGGAGTTTGTACACGTAGATGAATACAAGGAATATCAAGGTCAATGGGTGAAGAATGCCTACGACCCTCAGTTTACTACCAATGGAAAGTATGATGAAGCAGCTGCTGCTAAAGCCGAAAACTTGGACGTTCGCTTGTGTATAATGCTTAAGATGCAGAACAAGGTGTTCAAGATAGAGAAACATACACACAGCTACCCACACTGCTGGCGTACCGACAAGCCTGTGCTTTACTACCCATTGGATAGCTGGTTTATACGCACCACATCGCTTAAGGATAGAATGATAGAGCTGAACAAGACTATCAACTGGAAGCCCGAAGCTACCGGTAGTGGTCGTTTTGGCAACTGGCTTGAAAACCTTGTGGACTGGAACCTAAGCCGTTCGCGTTATTGGGGTACACCTCTTCCTATATGGCGTACAGAAGATGGCAAAGAAGAAATATGTATAGGTAGCGTTGAGCAGTTGCGTACTGAGATAGACAAATCCATAGCAGCAGGCTTTATGAAAGATAATCCTTACAAGTCTGCCGACTATAAGTCTTTCGACCTTCACCGCCCATATATCGACAATGTAGTGCTTGTATCGCCAAGTGGCGAAAAGATGTATCGCGAAACAGACCTTATAGATGTATGGTTCGATAGCGGTGCTATGCCTTTCGCTCAATACCACTATATGGGTCAAGAAGGTTTTATGACCAACAAGATATTCCCTGCCGACTTTATAGCCGAAGGTGTGGATCAAACCCGTGGTTGGTTCTTTACCCTACATGCTATTGCCACTATGGTGTTCGACTCGGTGGCTTATAAAAATGTTGTTTCTAATGGTTTGGTATTGGATAAGAACGGCAACAAGATGTCCAAACGTTTGGGCAACGCTGTAGACCCATTCGAAACCATTGCCAAATATGGCCCCGATGCCACTCGTTGGTATATGATTACAAACTCGCAACCTTGGGACAACCTTAAGTTTGACCTTGAGGGTGTGGACGAAGTTCGCCGCAAACTATTTGGAACTCTATATAACACTTATAGTTTCTTTGCACTATATGCCAACATAGATGGTTTCACTTATAGCGAAGCCGACTTGCCAATAGAGCAACGTCCCGAAATAGATCGTTGGATTCTTTCGGAACTAAATACATTGGTTAAGAATGTGGATAACTACTACAACGACTATGAACCTACCAAGGCAGGCCGCGAAATACAAGACTTTGTAGACGCTTATTTGAGCAACTGGTATGTGCGTTTGTGTCGCCGTCGTTTCTGGAAAGGCGAATATATCGAAGATAAAATATCGGCTTACCAAACACTTTACACCTGCTTGGAAACCTTGTCGAGGTTGATGGCTCCTATAGCTCCTTTCTTTGGCGAACGCTTGTTCTGCGACCTCAACTCGGTATCGGGTCGTTTGAAAGTGGAATCGGTTCACCATGCTGCTTTCCCTGTAGCCGACGAAACTATTATAGATAAGGCTTTGGAAGAACGTATGCAGTTGGCTCAACAAATATCCTCGATGGTGCTTTCTTTGCGTAAAAAGACAAACATACGTGTACGTCAGCCCCTTGCCAAGATTATGATACCCGAAAGCAACGAGCGTATAAAAGAACAAATCAACGCTGTTAGCAACCTTATATGCTCCGAAGTAAACGTAAAAGAAATAGAGTTTATGGAGGCTTCGAACAACATATTGGTAAAACGTATCAAACCAAACTTCAAGACTTTGGGACCTAAATACGGAAAGATAATGAAAGCCATATCGGCAGCTGTAGCCAACTTCTCGCAAGAAGATATAGCTAAGATTGAAGTAGAAGGCAAATATAATTTCGAAGTAGAGGGTCAGCCTGTAGAGTTGTTGATAAGCGATGTAGAGATAGCCACTCAAGATATTCCGGGTTGGGTAGTGGCCAACGAAGGCAGCCTGACCGTGGCTTTGGATATAACTATATCTAAGGAATTGAAAGAAGAAGGTATAGCTCGCGAGCTTGTAAACCGCATTCAAAACATACGTAAGGATAGCGATTTTGAAGTTACCGACAAAATACTTGTAGACCTTGGTGCCAATGCCGAATGGAACGATGCCGTGAAGAACTATATGGACTACATCTGTTCCGAAACCCTTACTGCTACTCTAAGTTTGGTAGACTCTGTGGCTTCGGCTGACAAGCAAAGCATCGAAATCATAGATGGTATGCCGGTTGATGTATGGGTAAGAAAGGCTTAATAACAATCTTTTGCAGATAGATGAAAAACAAAAAAGATAAATTGGTGTTAATAACGGCAGTCTGTTCACTGCCGTTATTTGTATTGTATCAGGTGTTCCGCACTCCGTTTTGGGCTGTGGTGTCAGATATTTCGCTGGTGATATTGGCAATACTTATAATAGGCAGAATTATTAAACCATAAAACGTACAACAGTTATGTGTAAGAAAAACTTTATCGTGGCTATACTTGCCACACTTGTTTTATCCTCCGCCTTAGCACAAGGAGGTTTGAAGTATCGTGGCTTTTCGGGAGGTATGATGGTGCATACCGGCTACCTCAAAAGCAACAGTTTCGATTTGCAAACCATTCAAGGCAATTATATTACCACCTCCAAGGTGGAAGGTATGCCCTTTGGAATAGGAGGGGCGGCACGCCTGCACTTTGGCAAGCACCTGCGTGTGGGTGGCGAAGGCTATGTGTCTAACCTACGATATGGAGTGAAGGGCACCACCTCGTCGGTGAGTTGGGGTGGTGTGTTGGCCGATTGTGTGTGGCCGCTGGGCCGTTGGTGGCCTTTTGCAGGTGTGCTTGTCGGTGGCGGAGCAGTGGAGCATGTTATACTGCAAGCCGAGCCCGCACCTGATTTCGTAGCCGAAAGCAATGCCGCTTATCGCGAATATACCTTTATGGCCCTTGCTCCGATGGTAGGAATAGAGTATGCCATGAGCGAAAAAATACACCTTACCTTTAAGATGGATTATGTGATAAACCTCTCTAATCCACAAGACGACTTCCCTTCGGGACCTCGTTTCTTCCTCGGTTTTATGTTCTATAGGTTAGACGATTAGCCCTATGGCAATGAACTAAATACATGTCGGAGGATAGGCTTTTGCCGATAGACTGATTGCCATTCTGCCCAACAATAATATCCCAAGAGGCTACGAAACTATGCTCAAATTTTGTAGCCTCTTTTCTTATATCCCCAATTCTTATTCCATAGCTCGCGACCCATTGTTACGGCAGACGCGACTGATAAACTCCGTAAATACGTCTATAAAACTTTCGAGGCACGTCTATAAAACTTCGCATACATGCTTATAAAACTATTTTCATGACATGAAAATATACTTTCAAGTCATGAAAGTATACTTTCAAGGCTTGAAAATATACTTTCAAGGCTTGAAAATACTTTTTGAAACGGGCAAAATATATTTTAGAAACGTCTATAGGCAACTTCTAAAAATTCCACGTTTCAGTAAAATAGAAGAATTCTTCTTTAAACTTTTGCGTGCTTTACGTTTTTTGCTGAAATCTTTCTATTTCTTTTTCAATCGCATAGCCCGCTATGCTCAATCAAAAGAAAGTAGAAATCTTTTTAGCAAAATTCCGTAAATCACTTGCAAAGCAATTTTTAGAAATTGCCTATAAACAGTTTTTGGAACGTTTATAGGCAGTTTGTAGGACGTGTTTTTTGGGGTTGGCTGTTTGCTGTTTGTCGTTGGCTTTTGGTTTTTGGCCGGTCTGTTGTTGCAGTGGGGGTAAGAGATATTACTATGTGCATTTACATATTTGTGCAAAAAAGTTTCCTAAAAATATCATATTATTCAGGAAATATGCGTAACTTTGCACTTTGGTAATTGCGTGGATATTGACGTATATTGCTGATTGTTACTATAAAAAGAATTGCTGATTATTAACGAATTAAAACATAAGATGAATAAAGTAATAAACAGATTATTTATAGGATTATTTTCGGTGTTGCTATTGTTTATAGGTTGCGTAAAGGAAGACCTTAGACCACCGGAAGATAGAATAGTGGGAGAACCTGTGGTTACTACTGCCGACGTAACGGATATTGCCGCATCTACAGCCAAATGTGGCGGCGAAGTGGTGATGGAAAAGGGATGGGAACTTTCGGCACGAGGTGTATGCTGGAGCACTTCTCCAAACCCTACCATAGAAGATAATCATACTGTTGATGGAGAAGGAAAAGGAAGTTTTGAGTCTGATATAAGCGGACTTACAGAAAGTACCACCTACTATGTTCGAGCATACGCCACCAACGAATATGGCACAGGCTACGGCGAAGAGAAGAGTTTTACTACTATTCCTGTACCTCAAATAACTACTGCAGACGTAACTTCGATAACCACAAATACAGCGGTATGTGGAGGAAATGTAACTTCGGATGGAGGTGCCACTGTTACTGCACGAGGCGTATGCTGGAGCACCTCGCCTAATCCGACAATAAGCAATAAAAAAACAAACAATGGTAGTGGTACAGGAAGTTTTACTTCTAATATAACAATACTTACTGAAAATACTACCTACTATGTGCGAGCTTACGCTACCAATAGCAACGGCACCGCATACGGCGAAGAAAAAAGGTTTACTACCTTCGTAAAGGATTTGCCTCAAGTAACTACTTTAAACGTAACTTCAATAACCGCCAATACAGCGGTATGTGGAGGAAATGTAACTTCGGATGGAGGTGGTACAGTTACGGCACGAGGCGTATGTTGGAGTACCTCGCCTAATCCTACAATAAGCAACAATAAAACCACCAATGGCAGTGGAACAGGAAGTTTTACTTCTAATATAACCGGACTTACAGAAAATACTACCTACTATGTGAGAGCTTACGCTACTAACGAAAAAGGTACAGCATACGGTGACGAAAAAAGTTTTACTACACTTGCAAAGACTATACCTCAAATAACAACTGCAAACGTAACTTCGATAAGCTTCAATACAGCAGTATGTGGAGGCAATGTAACATCGGATGGCAATGCCACTGTTACGGCACGAGGCGTATGTTGGAGTACCTCGCCTAATCCTACAATAAGCAACAATAAAACCACCAATGGCAGTGGTACAGGAAGTTTTACTTCTAATATAACCGGACTAACCGATGGTACTACCTACTATGTACGAGCCTACGCCACCAATAGCAAAGGAACAGCATACGGCGAAGAGAAAAGTTTCACTACAGTATCTCTAATTAATGGACATGAATGGGTTGACTTAGGCTTACCAAGTGGTTTGAAGTGGGCTACCTGCAATGTGGGTGCCACCTCTCCCGAAGGCTATGGCAATTACTATGCCTGGGGTGAAACCACTACAAAGGAATCTTACTACGAATCCAATTGCACTACTTTCGGACAACAAATAAGTGATTTCAGTGGCAATGTCACCTACGATGCAGCCCGAGCCAATTGGGGCAGCACATGGCGTATGCCTACCAAGACAGAAATGGAAGAATTGGAAAATAATTGCACATGGACATGGACTACGCAAAATGGCGTAAACGGCTATAGAGTAAGGGGACCTAATGGCAATAGTATCTTTCTTCCTGCTGCGGGCTACTGCAACGGGTCGTCGCGTAACTACGTTGGTGAGTTCGGCGACTATTGGAGTTCCACACCCTACGACTACGAGAGCGATACCGTCCTTGCCTACAGACTTTTCTTCTACAGTCCCTCCCACGGTGGGAATTGGCACAATCGCAGCTTCGGGTATACTGTTCGCCCCGTTTCAGATTAAAGGCGTAAGCCGCATTAGATTTATTTAAAAATCATATATCTTATCAACGTTATCCCATATATGTTACCGGTGTGGCATATATGGGATAAATTGTTTTTGGGTATATTTTTTTGGGGGGAGACGCGCCGCGGCGCGTCTGTACGATCGGGGGAATATTATTTTGTTTAAAATATTCGGAGGTGTTGGTTTTTGGCGGTATATGGTATTGTTGTTAGTGCTTTTATAAAGATAGTTCTTTCCGCATTGTGTTTTCTTTTTGGAATAGGATATTGCGTATATCGTTTATTGTGGCTATGGGGGAGTGGGTTAGCGAAAAGTTATCGGGGAGTGCTATGCCTTGGCTGTGACAGTATTCTTTAAGGTATATTTCGGAGTTTGTGTTTTGGATATAGCGGGTGGCGTATTCTTGTTTTAGGTATTGCAGTATCCTCAATCCGTCCACACGTTCGGTGCAGGCTTTTACAAAAAGGTTTTCTTTTTTGTAGTTCTTGCGTAGCGGTTGCCATATATCGGCAGTCTTTAGTTGGTTTTGCAAAAAGATGGTCATTGGGGTGTTGCAGTCGTGGTTATATAAGGAGCCAAAGCTGCGGAAGGTTTCTTGTATATCGTCGAATAGAGCGGCAGGGTAGAATGGGTATGATTTTTCTTGCTCAGCTATGCCTTTGTTTACAGCGGGTCCTGTTCCGAAAGGTACTCGGTGGCTTGTGCGACTTGAGGGGTATACCACTTCGGGGTTGTATATGGATATGTGTCCTGTTTTGCAAAACTTTTGCATAAGGTAGAAGTCTTCGCCTCCTTCGAGCGGTGTTATGCCACCGGCTACGGTGTAGGCTTGCGGTGTAAATGCCATTGCTGAGCCTAAAGCGGTGAAAGCGTATGGCGATTTTATCCGCAACAGCTGAAGCATATAATATCTCATATATAGTTCGTATCGCAGTATGGCACGGTTGCAGTTGTCGTCGTTGCCCAAAGGGTGATAGTATGGCACTGCTATGGCCGAAAGCCGAGGAGTGGTGTTAAACTGTTCTGCTATGGAATGTAGGTAGTTGGTGCCAAAGGTGGTGTCGGCATCCATGCTTACTATTATGTTGTTGTTGCCGTGGTCGGCTATTATTCTGTCGAAAAGTAGCTTACGAGCCATGCCCACACCTTTCTTTTTGCCTATCCAACCATTGCCTTTGGTGCATTTGTCTATAATGGTTATGTTTATGCCGTGGGTGTTGTTTAGTAAGTCGATTAGTTGTAGGTTGTTGTAAATGATATCGGTTTTGTCGTGTTCGTTCCACCAAAGGTCAGGATTGTTTACGCATACATATAGATCGAAGTGTACGAACGATTGTTTTTTTAAGCATTCCAATAACATCGGCATGGTGTTCAATTCGTCCATGGCTGGTACTGCTACCGATATATGGTTGTAGTGTGGCATATATTAAATGTTGCTGCTATGGCGTTTATTTTTGGAATGTAAGGTGCACTACCTTTTTGGTTTCGTAAAATTCTTCGGCAAAAAACTTACTTAGGTCGTATATGGTGGCTTTGTCGCCAAAAGGTTTCAGTTCTTCTTGCAGGTCGCCACCTTTTAGGCAAAGTATACCATTTTGCAGTGCATGCCTGTTGATGTTTGATATTTTGTTTTGCACCCAAGGAGCAAAGGCATTCATATCGGTAACGGCACGGCACACCACAAAGTCGAATTTTCCTTTTACCTGTTCGGCACGTATTTGCTGTGCCACTACGTTTTTTAGCCCCAAAGCTTCAGCTACAGCGTTCACCACTTTTATCTTTTTGCCTATCGAATCGATAAGCATAAACTGTGTTTGGGGGAACATAATGGCCAATGGTATGCCCGGAAAACCGCCACCGGTACCCACGTCGAGCACTTGGGCATTGGGTATAAAGGGCATCACTTTGGCTATGCCTAACGAGTGTATGATATGGCGTTCGTAAAGGTTGTCGATATCTTTACGTGATATAACATTTATTTTTTCGTTCCACTCCGAGTATAGTCGGGGTAGGGCTGCAAAACGTTCGCGTTGTTCGTTGTCGATATTTGGAAAGTATTTTATCAATTGTTCCATAGTAGTATATCTGTTTTTATGAACTTGATGTCCTATTTGTCTGTTTCGGTGTTTTTGTTGTTTGGTTTTATTTTTGAGCTAAAGTATTTGCACACGTTGTTTATTCCACATTCCATGCATTTTGGTTTGCGGGCTGTGCATACATACCGTCCGTGTAGTATAAGCCAATGGTGTGCTATTGGTATTTTGTCGGTGGGTATGTGTTTGGTAAGTATACGTTCGGTTTGTAGTGGTGTTTTAGAGTTGGAAGTCAGTCCTATTCTGTTGGCTACTCTAAACACGTGGGTGTCTACAGCCATAGTAGGTTTGTTGTATATTACCGAGGCTATTACGTTGGCTGTTTTGCGTCCCACACCTTGTAGGCGTTGCAGTTGGTCGATGTCGTCGGGTACTATTCCACCAAAATCCTTCACCAAAGTGCGAGCCATAGCTGCCAAGTGTCGACTTTTGTTGTTTGGATACGATACCGATTTGATGTATTCAAAAATTTCTTCGGCCGATGCCAACGCCATAGTTTCGGCATCGGGATAGGCATCGAATAGGGCAGGGGTTATCATGTTTACTCGTTTGTCGGTGCATTGTGCCGACAATATTACTGCCACCAATAGCTCAAAAGGGTTGCGGTAGTTGAGTTCGCTATTGGCAATAGGACGCTCTTTTTCAAAGAACGCTATCACTTGTTGGTATCGTTGGGCGGTGTTCATTGCAGTGGAGTGGTTTGTATTGATACAAGAATGGGGTAATGGTCCGATATATTGGTTTTTATTCTTCGGTACGAATCGGTAACAAAATCGTTGTGGTGTAGTATATAGTCTATCCTGAATGCCGGGAATATGCCGTTGTATGTGGTGCTTAGTCCTTTGCCTTTTGCCACATAGCTGTCGGTGTATATATCTTTCATTTTTTGGTATACATACGATGCCGGTGTGTCGTTAAAGTCTCCACACATTATTGTTTTGTAAGGCGAATTGGCTATATGTTTCAGCAGTATATCGGTTTCTTGTTGGTGTTTGCCTGCTGTGGTTTTGAATTTGTGTAGCGTTTTTTTGCTTTTTTCGGTCATGTCGCCATGTTTTATGCGGTCTATCTCGTTGCGGTCTTCTTCGTCTAAGCGATACGAAGATAGATGTATGTTGTATATCCTTATAGTGTCGAATGATGTTTTTACATCTACGTATATGCATCTTGTGGAGTCGATATTCCCGGCTTTTATTATCGGGTATTTCGAGAATATGCTTGTACCACGAGGCTGTTTGTTTTTGCGTATATGGCTGTAGTTGTAGTTGTAGCCTTGTCGGCGAAGACTGTCGTATACGTTTACCTTGCCCGGCATGGCAGCAAATTCTTGAAAGCATATTACGTTGGGTATATTTTCTTTTACTAAACCAATGGTTTGCACACATGCGTCGTCTTCTTTTGTAAAACGGTGCACGTTGAAAGTCATGATGCGGAAGTGGCGGTCGTCGGTGATATGTTCGTTGCCCGATAGTTGTATGTATAAGGGTACAAAACTATAGCGAACAATTATCGTTACGAGCGATACCAAAAAGTATTTGTTTGCAAAGAAAAGCCAAAAAAGTATAAAGCCGATGTTTATTAAAAGCAAAGGAACGTAGCAGTAGCTTAGCAATGATATCCACACGCATGCCGATGGTTTAATAATTCCTGCAAGTGTCGATATTAGCAGTAAAACTGCAAAAATAACGTTGATTATAAGTATAGATGTGGATATAAACTTTCTCATTGTCTACATTATTTTTGTGATGATTTAAAAAGGAACTCTTTTTCTTCTTTGCTTAGTTTATCGTATCCCGATTTAGATATTTTGTCCAATATTTCGTCTATTTTCTTTTGTTCGGCAGCTCTTCGTTTATTGTATTCTTCGTCCGATAGTGGTCGTTGGTGTGTTGTTTTCTTTTTGTTTTTAATTACTTTCTTAAACACACGGTCGGGCTTTTTAAAGTGTATTTGTCGTGGTAGGTATATCGAAAGAAATCCGTATAATGCACCGCCTATATGCGCAAAATGCCCTCCGGCATTGCCTTTGGATATGCTAAAGAGGTCGAGTATCACCAATGCCACTGCCACATATTTTAGTTTGGTATTACCGATAAGAAACAAATTTATGGTATAGTTCGGTATATATGTAGCCACAGCTACAAACACGCCCAATACAGCAGCCGAGGCTCCTACTACTACTGCTGAGCTTTGCGAGAATGCAGGAAATAGGTTCCATGCTATCATAAACAGCAGTCCTCCTGCTATTCCACTTGCAAAATATGTGCGTATGAGTTTGCTTTTACCCATATATTGCGAAAATAGTATGCCACCATAGTATAACATCAGCATATTGAATAGAAGATGAAACACATTGGAATGCAAAAACATATAGGTTATTATGCTCCACGGCTTATGTATTAGCGTCGAAAACTCCGACGATAGTGCAAAATAGTCGTAAGTGTAGCTTTCGATGGCTCCTTTGTTAAGTGCAAATAAAAAGCCTATTATTCCAAAAAGAAGCGTAGCTACCCACACTGCAACATTTATAAGTATAATGTTGGATAAAAAACTTTTGCTTCGAAAGAAGGTTTTTAATTGTATTACAATGTCTTGTAGTTTCATATTTATTATCTGTTAGGTATGCAAAAATACACATTTTTTATCAATAAATCATGTTTTTTAGTGATAATAAAACAAATTTGCCGAAAATATTCTCTCTAATGTTACGTTTGTATATTCAAAATAAAAATCATACCTTTGCAAAATAAAAATATTTGTAGTGTAGCGATGAAGAAGTTGAAACGTACAATATTGGCGATAGTTTTGTTTGTAGCATTATTAGCAATACTATGTGTGGTTGAGGATAAAGTCATTCCAAAGTCGAGTCATAAGTCGGATAAATTATCATCTGCCGAGGTTGCTATGCTTTGCAATGGTGATATAATACTTAGGAAAGGTTTTGGCTTTGTAAGCAACAAGATAGTGGAAATACTTGATGAGCCATATTCTTTGTCGCATTGTGGAATTGTGGTACTCGATGATGGGGAGCCTTATGTTATACATTCGGTATCGTCTACTTTGTCGGACTACGATGGGGTGCAACGCTGTTCGTTAAATCGTTTTTTTGTTGATAGTAAACCAAATAGTATTGTAGTGGTACGCTATTTGGGTGCCGAAACAGATAATGGAGCACTTGTTACTACCGATGCTAAACGCTATTTGGAAGCCCAAGTACCTTTCGACAATAGTTTCGACCTCACCGACAATGCCAAAATGTATTGCACTGAACTTGTGTGGAAAATACTCCTCGATAATTATTCTTGCGATATATATCCCGACCACTCATCGCATAATACTTTGGGTTTTGCTCCATTTATGGATACTACTCGTTTCAAGATAATAATAAACCATTGTGTATTTGATAGCTCAAGAATGGAACGCTGAGTTTGGGTGTAGACAGTTCGTTGTTCAATGAAAAACAACCAATAATAAGCCTTTTTCTCATACTGGGGTTTCGTTTTCGCGACGGTATACTGTCAACGGCTTCACACCCGGGTGTGGCGGAGTTGATGGTATACTGTTATTTTAGGCAATTCCTAAAAATTGCCTGTAGTTTATTTTTTACGAAACTCTTTCTTAGCCTTGTGCCACACCATTACAATTAATCCAAAACATACAGCAATACCAAAATCCAAAAGCAAACTGCGAAGTGTTATACCTTCTCCAATAATACCTTCAATTATTGTAGCAGATACAAAAAGCGTTACCCCTGTAAGAATTTCGTAAAAAAAGCCATTATCGGCATATCCCGAGCCATTTTTGTTTTCAATAAAAGTTTCTACGATTCCCTTGCCCTCTTTTTTGCTTTTTTCCACGCATATAAAAAGGCTAAACATTCTGAAAATGCAACAGCGATTACAGCGGCTATAAAAATTTTACTCGTATCCATTATATTTAGTTTTTAATATTATTTTTTATGTATATCAGTATTATTTTCGGTTTGCAAAATTACAACTATTTTTACATAAGCAGACTACGATTGACATAAAATTCAACGAAATTAATAATCACAGCAAATTACAGAGTGCGGTTTAGTGGGATGCGACTATGGGTCAAAGGAATCGTAAGTGCCGTATTTTTAGAATGTAAACCGAATGTTTTCGACTATTAAGCGAGGTATATGTAATATATATATATATTATTTCGGTTATTTATGGTTGTTGGTGTGTGGCTTTAGGCTTAAACAATTTTTGCATTACGATATTTGAAGACAATGACTCGTCAAAGACAACAAATGCTGAAGTTGTCTAAAAAATAAATGTCTTCTAAATACTTTTTTGCAATATTGATAGTTATATTGCCGTAAAAGATAGCATATAGGTATGTATAAGGAAGCAGAATTAAAAAAAATATTTGAAGGCAAACGTGTTATGATAGCCGGTTTTGGACGCGAAGGAAGGTCATCGTATAAACTTATTCGAAAACTATTTCCAACATCGTCGTCGGGTGTGGTATTGGCTGTTGCCGATAAGAATTTGAATGTAACCACCGACCAACTTTTGGCAAATGATACAGGCTTGTCGATATTTGTCGGCGACGATTATCTTGCACACTCTGCCGAATACGATATTATATTAAAGTCGCCGGGAATACCAACTTTTGATTTCGAGAATATAGTACCTCTTTCAAAAGTATCGTCGCAAACCGATGTGTTTTTGCAAATATATGGTTCTCAAACCGTGGCTGTAACCGGTACTAAAGGCAAAAGCACTACTACTAATCTTATTTATTCGGTGCTTAAATCTTATAAACCAAATACTATCATGGCTGGAAATATGGGTTTACCTTTGTTTGATATAATAGACCAAATAAGTAACGATACCGCGATAGTGTTGGAATTGTCGTCGCACCAATTGGAAAATATTCACCGAGGTCCCTATATAGGTATAGTGCTTAATTTGTTTCAAGAGCATTTGGATCATTATCATTCATACCTCGACTACAAGATGGCAAAACTGAATATAGCTTTGTGCCAAAGCCCAAGCGATGTCTTTATTTATTGTGTCGACAACGATGAACTTTCTTTATTGGTAGCCCAAAGCGATATAAAAAGCATAAAGTTAAGTTATTCGATGCATAAGCAGGTAGAAAAGGGTTGCTACTGTGATGGATATCATTTTAGAATGATGCCTGGCGATAATATTATATACGACATTTATAGCCAACGATATGTAAAGGGTATGCACAACCTCAGCAACTGTATGGCTGTATTTATGGTGGGGCATTGCTTTGGTATACCCGACAGCGTGATAGCCCAAGCTATTGCCGATTTTAAAGGTTTGGAACATAGGCTGGAATATGTAGCAGAAAAGTTCGGTATAACTTTTTATAACGATAGTATATCCACTATACCTGAAGCCACTATAGCGGCAGTGGAAGCACTCAAAGATGTGGACACATTGATACTTGGTGGTTTCGATAGAGGTATAGATTATACCAAACTTGTTCATTTTATTGACAAATCGAATATTAGAAATATAGCATTTGTGGGCGAAGCCGGTAGTAGAATGCATAATATGCTAATAGAAGCAGATGTATTGCAAGGCAGAAACTATATACTCTCCAATTCGTATTGCGATATTGTGCAGTGGTGTTATGCCAATACCGGAGAAGGAAAGATATGCTTGCTTTCGCCGGCAGCTTCGAGTTACGATATGTTTAAAAACTTTGAAGAGCGAGGTTGTGTGTTTAAAGATTTGGTATTGACAAACGGCAAATATTAGTGGTAGCATATATTTAAATGCTATCGCGAAACTATGGTATGGTTTGCGATAGTGTTTTTGTTCTATTTACTTTTCGATTTCCAAAGACAAAATTCACCGCAACGGATAAAGTATTTGATAATATTGACTGGAGGGTGTATTTAGAAAAACAAAAAACGGTTGAATAAAATATCCAACCGTTTTCTCTAATCTTGATTTTCTTTTTAATTATGCAGGGTTGATAGCTCCAACAGGGCATACGTCAGCACAAGTTCCACAATCAACACATTTGTCAGCGTCTATGCAATAGATGTCGCCTTCAGAGATAGCTCCTACAGGACATTCGTTGATGCATGTTCCACAAGCTGCACAATCGTCACTAATTTTATAAGCCATTTTTTTAATGTTTTTAGGGTTAATAATCAGTTTGCAAAGATAGTCATTTTATTGTTAATGGCAATGCTTTTGAGCCATATTTTTTTTAAACAGTTATAATGGGTTATCATGCAGATGTTTATATTTTGTGCAAAAAGCAAATATAGCATAGATATAGATGTTTTTTGTATAAAAATCAGTATAAAAAAATCATTTTTGCACTAATTACTTCAAGTTTTTGAGTAGTTCGCCCATTACTCTTCGTGCCGATAATCCTTCGTATAGTATCTTATACGTAGCTTCTACAATTGGCATACTTATACCCAATTTTTCTCTTATCTTTTCTATACATTTGGTGGCATAGTATCCTTCGGCAATCATCTTCATTTCCAATTGTGCTCCTTTTACCGAATAGCCAAAACCTATCATTGCACCAAAAGTGCGATTGCGGCTGTGTTGAGAGTAGGCTGTTACCAGCAAATCGCCCAAATAGGGGAAACGTTCTAGTTGTCGGTAGTCCATAGGGTGTAGCTCGTTGATAAAAATATCCATTTCCTGCATGGCATTGGATATAAGTACAGCAAATAGATTGTCGCCATAACCCAAACCTTTGCATATACCTGCTGCAAGGGCATATATGTTTTTGAGTACTGCAGCATATTCTATGCCATGTATGTCGTCCGAAACCACGGTTTTTACGTATCGACACTGTATAAATTCAGCTACATAGTCAGCTAATTGGCTGTTTTGAGATGCCACGGTGAGGTATGTAAGCTTTTGTTGTGCCGTTTCTTCGGCATGTGATGGACCACTTATTATTGAAATGCGATTGTAATCGATATTAAATTTGTCGTGAAAATAATCGGCTACTATCTGGTTGGTTTGTAGCACTACGCCTTTTATGGCTGAATGTATGTTTTTGCCCTCTAACATTTCGGGTGTAATGTTTTGTAATGAGTCGTCCAAAAATGCCGATGGCACCACAAACAAGAGATCGTCAGATTTTTTTATAATTTCGCTTATATCGTTCGAAAAATTTATTTGGTTTGTATCAAAATATATTTCGCTTAGGTATGTAGGATTGTGTCCGGTCTCTTTTATTCCTTCTATTATATCGGGTTCGCGAATCCACCAATTTATTGTGGTGTTGGGGTGTTCCAAAACGATTTTAGCCACAGCCGTAGCCCAACTTCCACTTCCAAATACTCCTATCATTGTTATCTTATTTTACTTTATTATAGATGTTTCGGAGAAATAGTTGTCTCCAAAGATATTTGCAAAGGTACATTATTTTTTTTATAATAACAATATATTATATCAAAAAAACATAGAAGTATAATAAACCAAAGTATTTACTGCTTGTTTAGATAGCAAATTTAAAAACAAAAACTATGAAAAATATATTATTGATAAGTGTTGTTGTAGCCATCATGTTGATGGGTGCTTGCAAACGTGAAACTAATGTTGTTCCTTTTAAAGGAGATTATTCTGTAAAGATGGATTTGTCCTATCTCGATAGTTCATCGGCGTATATGCAGATGTATGTATTGTTGGCAGCTATGGTTGATTCTGCCAATAGTGGCGACCTTATTCCTTATAAGATTTCGTTTAGTGATACAGCATTGAAAAGTTATTATTCCGACAATCAAACGTTTTCTTATTCCTATACGTATAAGCAGATGGATAAAAACTATTATCAATTGGTGTTGGACCAAAAGGATACAGTTGACTTGGAATTGCGAGATACTGCTATGATGATGATTTTTCCCGATGATATGGCTTTTTTGCTTACGAAGACCAAATGAAAAAAAGCTGCTCCGAAAGGAACAGCTTTAATTAACATTTAAGCTATGAAAAGAATTATTCTTTGTTATTTTTTTCCATTTCTTCTTTCAAGTTAGCCAAAGCGTCAATGTCGCCTAAAGTGGTTTTTTCCAAACTGTCAGCTAATTTCTTAACAGCTTTCTTTGCATTCTTTTCTTTTTTGTTTTCTGCATCTTCGTTAGCTGCTTTTTCGTCGGCTATCAAATCTTGGAAAATACGGCTGTGCGAAACGATGATTTTCTTGTTTTCTTTAGAAAATTCGATAACTTTGAAATCTAAAGTTTCGTCCATGCGAGCTTTAGTTTTGTCTTCTTTTTCTAAGTGGCGAGTAGGTGCAAATCCTTCAACACCATAAGGCAAAGCTACAACGGCACCTTTGTCGGAAATGTTAGTGATAGTACCTTTGTGGATAGAATTTAAAGTGAATATTGATTCAAATACATCCCAAGGATTTTCTTCCAATTGTTTGTGACCTAAGCTCAAACGACGGTTTTCAACATCTACTTCCAATACAACAACTTCGATTTTGTCGCCAATTTTTGTAAATTCGGCAGGATGTTTGATTTTCTTAGACCAAGAAAGGTCAGAGATGTGGATTAATCCGTCAACACCTTCTTCTAATTCTACAAATATACCAAAGTTAGTAAAGTTGCGAACTACAGCTTCGTGTTTAGAGTTTACAGGGTATTTGTTTACTATAGACAACCATGGATCGGGTATCAATTGTTTTATACCCAACGACATTTTGCGTTCTTCGCGGTCAAGAGTCAATACTACAGCTTCTACTTCATCGCCGATGTTCATGAAGTCTTGTGCCGAACGTAGATGTTGAGACCACGACATTTCAGATACGTGAATCAAACCTTCTACTCCGGGAACTACTTCGATGAAAGCACCATAGTCTGCTATAACAACTACTTTACCTTTTATGTGATCACCTACTTGTAGGTTGGCATCCAATGCATCCCATGGATGTGGCATCAATTGTTTTAAACCTAATGCTATGCGACGTTTTGTTTCGTCGAAGTCAAGGATAACAACATTGATTTTTTCGTCCAAATGAACGATTTCTTCAGGATGGTTGATGCGACCCCACGAAAGATCGGTAATGTGGATAAGACCGTCAACACCACCCAAGTCGATGAATACACCGTAAGAGGTAATGTTTTTAACGATACCTTCCAAAACTTGACCTTTTTCGAGTTTAGCGATAATTTCGGCTTTTTGTGCTTCAATTTCGTCTTCGATAAGGGCTTTGTGCGAAACAACAACGTTTTTATATTCGTGGTTGATTTTTACAACTTTGAATTCCATGTTCTTGTCTACAAATACATCGTAGTCGCGAATAGGTTTAACATCGATTTGCGAACCGGGTAAAAATGCTTCGATGTTGTCGAATACGTTAACGATAAGACCGCCTTTAGTACGGCATTTAACATATCCGGTGATAATTTCTTGTGTTTCGTATGCTTCATTAACACGTTCCCAAGATTTTAAGATACGAGCTTTCTTGTGTGATAACAAAAGTTGTCCGTTTGAATCTTCTTGGCTTTCAACGTAAACTTCGATTTTGTCGCCGGCTTTCAATTCGGGGTTGTATTTCAATTCAGATGCAGGTATAATACCATCTGATTTGAATCCGATGTTTACCACCACTTCTCTATCGCTGATAGAAACGATAGTGCCTTCGATAATATCTTGTTCGGTAATTTGATTGAAAGTTTTTGCGTAAGCTTCGTCTAATTTGGATTGTTCAGCTTCCGAATACACATTTGTTTTTTTTCCTATCGAATTCCAATCGAAATCTTCTAGGGGTTTGATGTTTTTTAAATCCATCAGTTTGTTTGGTTTTTTTTAATAACTGCTTACTCAGTTGGGTTTGACTTATGTTTATTCAAATAATGTATTTAATTATCAAATTATTAGTAAGAATAACCGTAATCAAATACAGTTTGCAAAGTTACGACTTTTTTTTGATATATAAAATTAATGATGAAAATATTTTTTTTCGAGGTTTTTATCTGTTATTTGAAAGGCTAAAAAAACAAGGGGGCGGGGTATTATAAATAGAGGGGAAGGGTTGTTATGGATGGTTGCCCCCTTGAAATAACATTAGAGAATTTCTGAAAAAAGTAATTTACTATGGTTGAAGAAATACTTCATTCTATCTATCTAATTCTTGTTAATTAAAAAGGAAAGGGAAACTTTTATTTGTACTTATTTATTTGGTTATGTTCTTTGTTATGTTTCCCATATTCCTTTTTTTTAGCACATTATGTTATGTTATCATCATATTCTTTAATCTTTTTCTCGGATAGCAAACCTCTTAAAAATATACGCATAAGTTCTGTAAATATTTCCGAGCGTAAATATACACTGTCATTAGAACCATAATTGCGATTAATTGGCGTGATTCGATTTTTTATCATTTCTTGTATTATAACGGCTACTATTTCGGGATTAATACTTGATAGTATATCTCCGTTTCGCTGACCTTCTTTTATTTGCTCAACCAGTCTCGCCATTCTTTTTTGTTCCGACGATTTGAGACATTCTTCATAAATATCCGGAAAGTATTTGTTCAAATCGTTGAGAGTTTGTTCCATCAGCATAAGTTCGCCGGTGGAGTGCGACTCCATAAACTCTCGTATATTGTTGATACATCTTTCGTTTTTTTGGATATTAAGTTCGTCTTCATGCTCTACGTTAGTAACAATGCGTTTTATACACTCGCGGTATAAGCCCTTTTTGCTACCAAATATTTTGTATATGGTGCGTTTGCTTACAAATAACATTTGCGACAATGTATCTAGATTGGTCTTCAAAAATCCTTCTCGCAAAAACATAGCTGTAGCTTCGTTGAGTATTTTATTTCGTGTTTCGTCGCTTGGCATATTATTTTATCTTTTAAATTGATGATGCAAAAGTATAACAAAAACTTGAAAAACTTGGTGCGTTTACATGGTTAAAAAATATTAATTTGCAAATGCTTGAATTTTATTGCTCTATGGTTGTCGTGAGATGAATTGATAAATGTAGGGAACTTTATATTTGATATAAGTTTCCATATTTCTCTTGGTTTTTTCCGGTATTTCCAAGGTGTATTTGTGTAATTTATAAGGGATACCTATCGGTAGTTATAGATTTTAATTTAAAACTGATAACTACCGATAGATTTTATACTAAGGTTGTTTACCACCCTCTGTATGGGTTCACTATATACGTTGTATTGCTGGGTGTAAGGGGCGATGATAAGCATGGAGATGTTACTCCAAAAATTCCGATACCATTTTCGATATTACAATGTATTTGTACCGGTTCGCCAAATATTGTGGATATAGAGCTTTGTTTTTCCATTGACAGCATATAGTAATACAAATCGGATGATATTGATGATATTTTTATTACGGTTTCGTCGTAATCATATAATCTATGACCATAGAGGCTGAAGCTGAGTTTTATCGAGTAGTCTTTGCCATTTATTTTACTATCCGAAAATAAAAATCCCATTGCTTCGTATACTTCGCCATCTATAATACTTATGAAGTCCGACATTTCTTCTGCAATTATATAATCATCTATAGATACGTAATGCCTATGATTATTATTCTCACCTATTGACATTACCTCTATTTTGTAGAAGTTTTGTTCGTTGGGGTTGTCATGAAGTGTGAATGAAACGTTATATTCGTATGTATTTGTGTCATAATATCTATATGTTGAATCTTTTATATAATCATAACCTTCATACTCGTTTATGTGTTCTATTTCGGTTACATATATGTCGGATATTTCCGGTTTTCGAGGTACTGTACACGACGATGTCATTAAGTCTTCGTCGGGTACTTGAATGTCGAGTTGTAGCATGTCGCCCTCTTGCGGAGTATACGACTCTATGGTATAATATTTTTTATCATTAATCAGTGTGCTTGTGGCGTTGCCAATAGTATTTCCGTTGACTTTAAGTGTTATGTTGGCATTGTCTACTTCCTTAAATGATTGGTTATCCAAAAACCAACGGCTGTAGGTTAGTCGCATTTTCAAAGTGCTGTCAACTTCATTGATGGAATTAACCACTACCAAAGGTTCGTAATCGATGTAGTCGATATCCACCGGATCTTCGCATGATGTTATAAACAATGTTGCTATAATTGCTGATATTGCGAATTGTGTATATTTGCGTATATTTTTCATATTATATCCGTTTCTTTAATTAAAATAATGTTGCTATATATTATATATGTCTTAGAATTTATATTGATATGATATTGATGGAATTATTGGGAATATTGATAGTTGCATCAATTGGTTTCCGCTTTTATATACCATGTATGGGTTGTGTCTGTTGTATACATTGTATACGCTTATGCTCCAAGTGCGTATGCCGTGTTTCTTTTGTTTGTGGAAGTTCATTCCTATGTCCAATCGATGATAGGCCGGCATTCTGAAGTTGTTTCGGTTTTCTATGTATGCTATTCCATTATAGCTGTATGGATTTTCTTCAAATTCATGCATTGCCAATGTTGCCGTATTTCCTGTACAATAAACCCATGTGGCACTTACGTCGAATTTTTTGCTTGGTTTATACATAAGTACTATAGATATATCGTGGCGACGGTCGTATTTTGCGGGGAATGGTTTTCCTCCGCTAAGCACTTGTCCGGGGCGGTCGAATTGCCTCATGGTTTTGCTCCATGTATAACCTATCCATCCGGTAAATTCGCCCACTGTTTTTTGTGCAAGGAATTCCAATCCGTATGCCCAACCTTTGCCGAGGCATACTTTATCTTCCCAACCTGTACTGCCACCCCAGAATGAAGCACCATCTTTGTATTCCATCAAATTGTCCATATATTTATAATAGCCTTCCAACGAAAGGTCTACAATATCGTTTAGGTTGTATGATATGCCGGTGGCTATTTGATGTGCATTCATTGGTTCGATGCGTGCCGTTACGGGCACCCACAAGTCGGTGGGCAGGTTTATGCTCGAGGTGCTTAGCAGGTGAAGATATTGAGTCATGTAGGCATAGCCGAATTTGGCTGATAGGTTTTCGCTCAATAGCCATCTTCCACTAAGGCGTGGCTGTATGGAGGGGTAGAAAGTACCTTGTACCAAAAAGCCACTAAGTGCTATACCTCCGTTTATTTTTATCGATTCGGTTATCGACCAATCATCTTCGGCAAAGATATTCAACTCGTTGGCATGTACTATACTCTCTCCAAATATGGTATCTATAGACATGTTGTCTTCTTCATACATTGTAGAGCTATAATCGGTTTTCATACCTGTTACTTCGGGTGTGAATATGTGATGAGTGAGTGTGCCTCCAAACTTTATGTTATGTTCGGGTGTAGGGGTGTAATCAAAATCGGCTCGCAATGCTATATCTTGTATTCCCGATTTATAGTCCATGCTCATTTCCATTTCTTCCGATCCCCCGCCTATGGATTCATAATAAGACTCTACTCCAAGCCCCAAATTGTTGCGATAGCGGGTATACGATCCGGTAATATTCATAAACAGTTTTGGATTTATCACATAGTTCCATCTTATACTGCCCACTATATTTCCCCAATTGTATCCCAATTTCAGATTTCCGTTGTCGCCAAATTCGTTATATTTGATTTTTGCATATATTGCATCATCTCCCATATAATAGCTTGCATACAATCTGCTCTTTTCCGAAAACTTGTGCGTTATTTTGGCGTTTAAGTCGTAGAAGTAATAACCGGCATTTGTTTTAACTCCCTCTGTTGTTGATATTAAAAGTAGTGCAGGTTGAATCAACGCATCGGCATAGGTGCGTCGACCTGATATGCTGAATGTGGTCTTTTCTTTTATTATAGGTCCTTCGAGGCTGAACTTTGCCGATATGGCTCCTATCGATAAATTGCCATGATATTCTTTGTCGTTACCGTTGTTGGTAGTGATGTCGAGCACACTCGATAAGCGTCCGCTAAAGTGTGCAGGAAAGCTGCCTTTATATAGTGTTACGTTCTTTACTGCGTCGGCGTTAAAGGCACTAAAGAATCCTCCAAGGTGGTTGACGTTATAGATGGGCACACCATCGAGTAAGAATAGGTTCTGGTCGGGACCACCGCCACGTACATACATGCCACTCATGCCTTCCGAGCCACTTTGTACTCCGGGCATTAGTTGAAGGGTTTTCAATACGTCGGTTTCGCCAAATAATACGGGTACTGTTTTTAGATGTTCAACCGGTATTGCTATGGCACTTATCTGCGACGATTTTGGGTCAGTAGGGCGTTCGGCTCGTATGGTAACGGTTTTGAGTTCTATGCTGGGAATTAGCTGTACGTTTAATTCCACCGATGTGTCGCCAAGTTGCAGAGGAAATTGTTCGGGGGTATAGCCGATATACGATATTCGGATATGTGCCGAATCTTGTGGTAGGGTTAACGAGTAGCGCCCATGCGTGTTGGTGATGGTGCCTTTGCCTGATACTAAGTCTAATACGGTGGCTCCTATAAGGGTTTCGCCGGTGCTTTTGTCGCTAACGGTGCCACTTACAGTTTGCGAAAAAGTGTAACTTATGCTTCCTATTATAAGGAAGATGCCGACTACCAAACGGTGTATGTTTTTACGTGTCATTACAAGTGTATTTTTTTGATTGAGGGTGCAAAGTTACACAAAATAATTGATATGGCAATCATTTTGTCTATTAAAATATTTATTCTAATCTTCCTTCTTTGTTTGTCAATACTTTATAGTATAATTTTTTTGTGATATATTCTCTTCGGAAGATGAAAATGTAATAAGGCAACTTCTAAAAATTCCACGTTTCATTAAATTAGAAGAATTATTCTTTAAACTTTTGCGTGCTTTACGTTTTTTCTTGAAATCTTTTTATTTCTTTTTCAATCGTGTAGCCCGCTACACTCAATCAAAAGAAAGTAAAA
>JAFWZP010000116.1 GCA_017522255.1 Bacteroidales bacterium
AGGTTGTAGCGGTTTAACCTCCGTTACTATTCCTAATAGTGTTACTTCTATTGGAAGTTCTGCTTTCCAATATTGTAGCGGTTTAACCTCTGTTACTATTCCTAATAGTGTTACTACTATTGGAGGTGCTGCTTTCCAATATTGTAGCGGTTTAACCTCCGTTACTATTCCTAATAGTGTTACTTCTATTGGAAGTTATACTTTCGAAGGTTGTAACAGTTTAATTTCCGTTACTATTCCTAATAGTGTTACTTCTATTGGAAATTATGCTTTCTATAATTGTAGCGGCTTAACCTCGGTTACTATTCCTAATAGTGTTACTTCTATTGGATATGCTGCTTTCTCAGGTTGTAGCGGTTTAACCTCTGTTACTATTCCTAATAGTGTTACTTATATCGGCAATAGTGCTTTTAATGGCTGTACTAATTTGTTAGATGTTACATCATTGGCTGTTACACCTCCTACGCTTGGTACTAATGTATTTTCGGCAGCAGGTATATTAAAAGTTCCATGTGGTAGTTTGTCTGCTTATAGATATTCCGCTTGGCTGGATTATTTTACAAACATGGAAGAAATATGCAATAACAAGACTATAACCGTTATATCGGCCGACGAGAGTATGGGAACTGTATCGGGTAGCGGAGAATACGAAGTTGGAGCAGAGGTAACAATAACAGCTACAGCAAACCAAGGCTATCGCTTTGCAAACTGGAACGATGGCAATACCAATAATCCACGCACAATAACCGTTGCCGAAGATGCTACATATATAGCAAGCTTTGCTGCCGAAGGAACTACCACACCTGATAGTAATACCATTGTTATATACGACACTATAGTTGTGCATGATACAATTGGTCTAACCATCCACGATACTCTCTATTTACCAATATACGATACTGTTTATATAACCGATACCACTCGTTTGCATGATACCATTTATTTGCCACAATATATTCACGACACCACATACATAGTGGATACATTGCTACTTACAGACACTATTTATCTTCCACAATATATTCACGATACTGTCTATATCCACGATACAATATATATTACGGGTATAGAAAATGTGGCAACAATCAATGCCAAGATATATTCGAGTCATAGTCGGATAGTGGTGGAAGGTGCCAATGGCAACAATGTAATGCTGTTTGATATGAGCGGCAGGTTGCTTGCCACCAAGCAAGACGAATACAACGTATTGGAATTTGATGTTCCGGTATCGGGAGCCTACTTTGTAAAGATAGGCAACTACAACGCCAAAAAGGTAGTGGTGATAAAGTAATCGGCTATCAGCTAAATAATAAAAAAAGGTCGCAAGTAAATTGCGACCTTTTTTTATTGTGTTGGAATGCAACCGTAGAGACGCGCCATGGCACGTCTCTTGTATTGTTGTATTTGGAGACGCGCCACGGCGCGTCTGTACGACCTGGGGAATGTTGTTTGTGGGTAAAAATATTCGTGGTGTTGGTTTTGGTGGATAAAATATTATGCAACCGTAGAGACGCGCCGTGGCACGTCTCTTGTGATGTGTCTGTACGATCGGGGGAATATTGTTTGGGTGTAAAATACATCTCATATACATAGCCGAAGCGCCCTCTATATCGGAAAGATATGGAGGGCACTTCGGTTATAAGTGTGTTATCCGATAAGTGGATAATGTTATTCTGCCAATTCGCCTATCAAAGTGGCGGAGGTGCATTTAAGTACTTTCACTTTTACATATTCGCCCGGTTGGTGGTTGCCACGGTCGAATACTATCACTTTGTTTTGGCTGTTGCGGCCAAATAGCTGTTCTTTGTTTCGTTTGGATACTCCTTCTATCAGCACTTCGAATGTTTTGCCCACATCTTTTTGGTAGCTTGCAAGCGATAGTTGTCCTTGCAACGCTATTATTTCTTCCAAGCGGCGGGTCTTTTCTTCTTCCGACACATCGTCTTTTAGGTATTTGTGTGCGTAGGTGTTTGGTCGCATCGAGTATTTAAACATAAAGGCATAGTCGTAACCTACTTTGCCGAAGAGGTCGAGGGTTTGCTTGTGGTCGTCTTCGGTTTCGCCACAAAAGCCTGCTATCACGTCGGTGGTTATAGCACAGTCGGGCATATAGCGGCGTATGGCGTTTATTCTGTCCAAATACCATTCCACCGTATATTTTCGGTTCATCAGTTTCAGCATTCTGCTGCTGCCGCTTTGCACCGGCAGGTGAATGCATTTGCATATATTGTCGTATGCAGCCATCACTTCCAACAGTTTGTCGCTAAGGTCTTTTGGGTGCGAAGTGGAGTATCTTACTCTTAGCATCGGGCTTATCTCTGCCACACGTTTCATCAGTTCGGGGAAGTCCACATTGTCGCCATCGTCGGTCCATTTGTATGAGTTTACGTTTTGTCCCAATAGTGTTACTTCTTTGTATCCGTTTTCGAATAGTCGTTTGGCTTCGGCCACTATTGTTTTAGGGTCGCGACTGCGTTCGCGGCCTCTGGTGTAAGGCACCACGCAGTATGCACAAAAGTTTTCGCATCCTCTCATTATGCTTATAAATGCCGATATGCCGTTGCTGCCTAAGCGTACAGGGTCTATTTCGGCGTATGTTTCTTCTTCCGATAGTATCACATTGGCGGCTTTGGCTCCGCTTTCTACTTCTTTCAGCATTTGTGGTAGCGAGCGGTATGCGTCAGGACCTACCACCAAGTTTACGTTGTCTTCTTCTTCCATCAATTGGTCTTTGAGGCGTTCGGCCATGCAGCCAAGCACACCAATCTTTAGCCAACTGCGTTTGCGTTGCAAGGCTTTCAACTCTTTGAGGCGTTTGCGTATGCGTTGTTCGGCATTGTCGCGTATGGCACAGGTGTTGATTAAAATATAATCGGCTTCATTAATATCGGTGGTAAGTGTATATTCGTTGTTGCTAAGTATCGAACCTACTATTTCGCTGTCCGAAAAATTCATTTGGCAACCATAGGTTTCGATAAATACTTTTTGCTTGTTTCTTTCTTCCATTTTATGTTTATATTTTTATTGTTTTACAAACGTAAATATTCTGTTTTTGGTATTTGATGATGTATGTATTTCTATTATATATATTCCTGCCTGTAGATTGGCAGTATAAATATCGGTGCTGAAAGCGTTCACTTGCTGTGCCGAAATTATTCTTCCTGTGGCATCGAGCAGTGTGTATTCGATAATATTGTCGCCCGATACTATTTGTATATAGTCGGTGCAAGGGTTTGGGTATATCTTTATCTCGTCGGGCGAGTTTTTGCTTTTTACCAACTCCACGTTTATGGTTGTTTGGTTTGGGTAAGAATATTGTATATCCTTTATTTCTTTTGTTATATATCCCGGTGCCGAAACCCTAAGGGTGTATGTTCCTGAGGCTATGGGGCGATAGAAGTGTCCGTTGTGGTTGCTGCTGTATACATCGGAGTTGTCTTTGTCGTGGTTAACTATATGTATAAGAGCTTCGATGGGAAGTCCTGTGGCAGAGTCGGTCACGGTGCCGTGTATTCCTTTGTGCACTTCGGCTATATAATCTATAAGAGCTTGGTGTTGTGTGTTCCAATAGTCTTGCAACATATCGGTTGGCAATATTTTTTCGAGCGATACTTCCATTGTTATTTCGCGTATGCGTTGGTGGTAGTTCATGTAGTCTTGTCTGCCTCTGCTTATAACATACCAATTTCCGCCTTGCACATATCCGTTTGCAAAGTCGGTCGAAAAGCAGTATGGGTCGATGTTTCGGCATGTGTTTATAAATTGTTGGCATACATTTATCCACCAATCATAATCGGCAGTCTTTTTGGAGTACGACACAAAGGAGTCCCATGGATAGTTTAGCACTTCGGCACCACCATGCAGGTTGGCAGCCATCACAAAGTGGTGTTTATCCACATAGTTTATCATAGCAGTGTTTTCTATCTGAATGTCGTTTGGCTGTGATGTTTTCCACGGGTCGGGGTAGTTTCGGTTTAGGTCTACACGTTTGGCATTGTAGCGTGTCGAGCCCACAACGCTGTTGTCGCCTTTATAGTATGTGCCATCGGGGTTGGCAAGTGGGTTGATGTATATTTGTGTGTTGTTTATCAGTGTGGTGAGTTCGTTGTCGTTGTTGTATGACGATAGCAGTGTGTTTATAAGGCGTAGCATAAGGTAGTAGCCTGTTACTTCGTCGCCGTGTATGGTGGAAGAGTACATAAATTCGGGTTCTGCTTCGTTGCTATCCACATTATCTGAAATTTTTACTGCCAATATCAGCCGTCCTTTGGTGGAATATCCTATGGTGTCGACCCGGCATATATCGCTGTATTGCAACTGAAAGTATTGCATCATTTCGAGGTATGTGTTGTAAGTGGGATATTTATTCCATTCCATCATCTCGTTTATGTCGGAAGCCATGTTCACGGCTTTGGGGCAATGTTTGGTGTGGATAACGAAAGGGTAGGAGAGGGCAAGAAAGTTTACAAACTCTTCTTTGTTGGCGTATGCTGTAATGGTGTCGTGTCGCCAACTGTCGATGGATATTATATCGGAAAGTTGGTTTACTTTGTGTTTGTCGTTTTCTTCGAACGAGAATATGATTTCGTTTTTGTTGGCAAACAGGCTGTCGATATTCAAAATATGTTGTGCATTGCTACCTGTGTGTATGGCAATGGCAATGAGGCATAGCAATATATATTTGAATATAGGCATATTACTACTGGTTGTTTGTTGTTTGTGTTAGTTTGCTGCAAATGTAAAGTAGTAGTTTGCCAAGAAGTTCCAAATGGTGGCTGTAGCTATTGCACATAGTTTGCTGAAATAGAAATTCCATCTAAGTTTGTCGGTTAGTAACCAAAGCACCAATGTGTTTATTGAAAGTCCCACTACCGATACACCAAAAAACTCTACAAATTCCAATCCTATTTTGTCGTTAGAACTTTCGAAAGTCCATATTCTGTTTAGGATATAGTTGTTGGTGGCTGCCACACAAAAACCAATGGCGTTTGATAGCAACTTGTGTATTTTTATTTTTTCCTTGCAAATGTATGTAACCAAAAAATCGATAATGAGACCCGAAAAGCCTACAATACCGAATTTTATAAACTTAAGGAAGAATGCTTTAGTAAAGAAATTCATAGTCTAATAGCGTAATCTTCTTCTTTTGTGTACTTTTTGGATATATTTTACTTCGCCTGGTTCGTTTACTTTCAAATCCCAAATCTTTTCGGTGTCGAGATTTATTTTTAGGCTGAAGTAGTGGCTGCAACCGCCTTCCACTGTGGTTATTTCTTTATCCAATTTTTCGTCGAGTTTGCTATCCCATACAAAGTTTACATACAATATCTTGGCACCATACACATCAGTAAAGCCCACATATTGACGTTTGTATTGCTTTATGTTTTCGTCTATCAGCGGACAGTTGTCTTGGTTTTCGTGGTCGCGGTTTATATAGGCGATCTTTCTTCTTATCAGCTTTTCTGCTTTGTCTACATCGCTATGGCTGGGGGTGTAGCGGCTGTCTTGGTTTTCTACACTAAAGTCTACCCAAAAATCTTTGCTAAACAAATATCCTTCGTAGTCGCTGGTTTGTATGTGGGTGCATGTCCACAAATAGCGTGTTTGTTGTTGGTTTTGTGCATATCCGCTCATTACTATGCCGGCAGCAAATAGGGCTAATAATATCTTTCTCATGTTTAGTAATTGTTCTATATATAATTAAATTTACTCTGCTTAAACGTTTATGCTACAATATTATTGTTTGCAAAAGCAAAAATATTTCAATTATTTTATTCTCTTAAACTCATAGCCAAGTGCCTTTTGGGTGAAAACACTCGGCTATGACTGATATTATTGTGTTATAATTCAAGCATATAATACATCTTGCGATTGTTGCCTTTATAGTATCCTTCGATCACTACTTTGCCTTTCAAATATCGCATTTTTTCTATATCTTTTTTGCTCGACACACTTTTTTTGTTTATTTCGGTTATCACAAAGCCGTTGCGTATTCCTATTTGAGCCAAAAAAGAGTTGCCTGTTTGCACTACCTCTATGCCGTGCGAGAGGTTCATTTTTTGCAGCATTGCTTTCGACGGCTGTTCAAATTTTGCACCATACATCTCAAAGTTGCTGTTGGCTTCGCGTTTTAGTAGTTCGGTGGTGCCGTTTATGTTTAGCAGCCTTACCGTTGTGGTGTGCTGTTTGTTGGAGCGGTCGTATGTTACCGTTATTTCGTCGCCGGGGCTGTATTTGCCCATTTCTTCCATAAGTTCGGCATAGCTGTTTGTGGCTATTTTGTTTATCGATAGTATTATGTCGCCATCGCGAAGACCGGCGTTGTGGGCGGCGGCTCCTTTTATCACACGTCCCAGATATACTCCTTTTATCTCTTTCAGTCCTTTGTATTCGGCAAGGCGGCTGTCCACTTCGGCCACATTCACTCCAAGATAGGCACGCTGCACATATCCGTGTTGCTTTAGGTCGTGGGCTACTTTGTGGGCAAGGTTGGCAGGTATGGCAAACGAGTAGCCTGTATAATATCCGTTGCCCGAGGCTATGGCGGTGATAATGCCTATGAGTTTGCCGTCGGCATTTACAAGGGCGCCACCGCTATTGCCGGAGTTTACGGCAGCGTCGGTTTGTATAAACGATTCGATGGGGCTTTCCAGTCCATCACTATTTTCTATTATATCCATATTGCGGGCTTTGGCACTTATTATGCCTGCCGTAACGGTGGAAGTAAGGTTGAAGGGGTTGCCGATGGCCAACACCCATTCGCCCACGCGGGCATTGTCGGAGTTGCCCCATGGTATGGTTTGCAAACCTTCGGCATCGATTTTTATCAGTGCCAAGTCGGTGGAAGGGTCGTTGCCTACCAGAGTGCCGGCAAAGGTGCGTTTGTCGTTCATCGTTACCGTTATGCGTTCGGCATCTTGAACAACGTGGTTGTTGGTGATAATGTAGCCGTCGCTTTCTATTATCACTCCCGACCCAAAGGCGGTATAGGTTTGGTTTTGCACGCCTTTGTTTATTATCATGCCAAAAAAGTTTTCGTAAAGCGGTGTGCTTTTGGTTAACTCGGTTTTGATGTGAACCACTGCATCAATGGTATTTTGAGCCACGTCCGAAAAATCTACATACCTAAGTTCCCTTGTGGCAGGGCTTTCTATGATAGGTGTGGGGGTACTTACTTCTTGTCGTTCGGACTGTGCCGTTTGGGTGCAGCCGGCAAGCAACACGCTTGCAGCTATAATGCAATTCTTTTGTATATTCATATCTCTTCAATTATTTGGTTTAGGTTATAATAAACTTGACTTGCCGGTTTTTAGTATATAACCATTAGTTAATAATATGCAAATCCCATGACAAAACAACTTCTTTATCACTATTGCGAGATACAAGAAAATGCTTACTTTTTATTATCAACTATTAAGACACCAAGCTACTCTACGCAGGCATAATACTTTGTGTATTACCTTTTCTATCTTTTTATCGGTTGGCTTGTGTTTGCCCAAATCCCACAAGGCGGTCGTAGAGGTCGCCGGGGTTGCGTTGGTATACATATATATAATAGTCGTTCATGGTTTGAAAGTGGTCTCCTTCCAATGTCGATGTTTCGCCTTGGCTACTGCCGGTGGGCAGGAATAGGAGTATATAGGAGTAGTAGCCTTGCTTCAAAAACAAGCGTGCGGTATATGCTTTTATTCCGGCGTTCCATTCCATACGCGAAAGATTGTTCATCTGCCAGTTGGTAAAGTCGCCTATTATGTATATGTTGCCATCGAGGAAGGGGCGTTCCATAGGCAGGCTGAAGTTCACCCACGCATAGTCGGCTTCGGTGTTGGGCTTTTGGGCGTTGGCGGCTGCTATCTTGTATTGTCCGTTCAGCCCTATGTCGAGGCTGTAGGGTTTGCGACTGCGGTCTTCGTCGGGTTTGAGGAATACTATGTTTTCGCCTCCAAAGTATTCTATCTTCCACACATTGTTCATGGCAAACTGCAGGTTGCTGAAGTCGAAATATCTAAATTCGTTGCCACCGGGGAATATGTTTTCTTTTTTCCAGCGGTAGTTGAGGGTGTTGCCACTCATGCTTTCCAATGGTAGCAGGCGTGTTAGGTCGGTGCGACCGTTTTGTTGGGCATACACATACATATAGGTGTCGGGGTTTATAAAGTAGTTGCCAGCCAACGGGTTTATTGTTACCGATAGGTTTTGGTTTTCCATCAGTCCCATGGCACCTTGTGGTCTACCCACGCTGGCTTCCACCATGGTGAGGGGTTCGTATACCCTAAAGCGGCGGGTAAATACTATGCTATCAGGGTCTGACTGCAGGTATACCGTAAGCAGGTAGTTGCCCGAGGCAGCAAAGCTACTCATATTGTTGGGTATGGTTTGCCAATAGTTGGTGTAATGCTCGATGGTGGTAAACGAAAACTTTTGGTTGTCGATGCTGCCTTCTTCAAAACCATTCATATAGTCGGAAACAGAGATGTCCGAAATCTGCCAATCGTGAGTGCAGTGGTCTATGCGGTAGCGATAAAAATTTGGGTTGTCGCCGAGCTCGTCGAAGCGGAGCATAAGCCGCTCGTTGCTGCCAAGCTGAATGATGGGCAACGACATTTCTACGCCTTCTTTGCCAAGAATAACGGTTTTGATATTTTCGGAATATATCGAATCTATGACCGGTGTTTGTGCTTTAAGCGAAAAACCGGCAACTATGAATGTGAGGATTAATAATAATTTTTGTGTCATATATTGATGTTGTTAGGTTTATAATATCGACAAATCGGCGAGCGTTTTGTTTACCAAAAAAGGAAATATCCCATGGTTGGCATATTTCCTTTTGTATGATTAAGTCAAGCAAATATTATTTGTTTACTTGGAATTTCTTGTTACCGGTTTTGAAGAAATCAACTATTTGGTTAGCAGCAGCTATACCGGCGTTGATGTTAGCTTCTTCGGTTTGAGCACCCATTTTCTTAGGTGTCGAGAAGTAGCGACCTTCAAATTTAGCAAATTCTTCGTGAGCGTCAGGCATGATGTCAGATATGTATCTGATGTCGGTGCGTTCGCCCATAAGTTTCAACAATTCAGCTTCGTTGATAACTTCTTTACGAGCAGTGTTTACTACTATACCGCCTTTTTTCATTTTGTTTACAACTTCGTAGTTGATGCTGTTTTTAGTTTCGGCGGTAGCAGGGATGTGAAGCGAAACTATGTCGCAAGTTTCGAACAAAGCGTCTCTCGAGTCAACGGCTTTAACACCTGCAGCTTCGATAGCTTCTTTTGGGCAGAAAGCGTCGAAAGCGTAAACATCCATACCAAAACCTTGAGCTATACGAGCTACGTTGCGACCAACGTTGCCGAAAGCCAAGATACCAAGTTTTTTGCCCATAAGTTCAGAACCCGATTTTCCGTTGAAGAAGTTACGAACGGCGTAAACCAACATACCCATTACCAATTCGGCAACAGCGTTAGAGTTTTGACCGGGAGTGTTCATAGCTACTATACCTCTTGCTGTACAAGCTTCAAGGTCAAGGTTGTCGAAACCGGCACCTGCACGAACTACTATTTTCAAGTTCTTGGCGTGGTCGATAACTTCTTTAGTAACTTTGTCCGAACGAACTATCAAAGCGTCAGCGTCGGCAACGGCAGCGTAAAGTTCGTTAACATCGGTATATTTTTCCAAAAGAGCCATTTCGTAACCGGCTCCTTCTACTACATTGCGTATGCCGTCAACGGCAACTTTTGCAAATGGTTTTTCTGTAGCAACTAATACTTTCATTTTCTTTATTATTTGTTGTAGCTCTTCGAGGGAAGTGAGTTTTATAGTGTCGTGCTGACCATCTTGTGCCACCTTCGACGATATTATACTTATTATTCCCATACCCGAACTTATTTTATTAATATAAACACAATAAGACTATGGATTGCCCCATAGCCCTATTGTGTTTGTTATGTCAATTATTATTTGTTAGCTTTTTCAAATTCTTGCATGCAAGCTACCAATGCTTCAACGTCTTCGTAAGAGCAAGCGTTGTACAACGAAGCACGGAAACCACCTACCGAGCGGTGTCCTTTGATACCTACCATACCACGTTCTTTAGCAAATGCCATGAAAGCATCTTGTTTGTCTTGATAACCTTCAGCCATTACCCAGCAGTGGTTCATGATAGAACGGTCTTCTTTAGCAGCTGTTCCTACAAACATGCAGTTGCGGTCGATTTCTTCGTACAACAAGTTAGATTTCTTAACGTTGATTTTGTTCATTTCTTCTACACCACCGATAGTTTCTTTCAACCATTTCAATGTTTCGTGCATTGTGAAGATTGGAAGTACAGGAGGAGTGTTGAACATAGAAATGTTGCGAGCTTCTTCTACAGCGTGAGTGCGGTAGTCAACCATTGTTGGAAGAGGGTTCATATATTTGCGATCTTGGATTTTTCCAAGGATGTCTTTACGTACGATAACGAAAGTAACACCTGCAGGACCTACGTTCTTTTGTGCACCACCGTATATCAAACCGTATTTTGTTACGTCTACAGGACGGCTCATGATGTCCGACGACATATCGGCAACCAACATGATAGGACAATCCATATCGTGTCTGATTTCGGTACCGTAGATAGTGTTGTTTGTAGTGATGTGGAAATAATCAGCATCTGTTGGGATAGTGTAATCCTTTGGAATGTAGCTGTAAGTTTTGTCTTCCGAAGAAGCTACGATAACTGTTTCACCGAACAATTTAGCTTCTTTAGCAGCTTTCTTTGCCCAAACACCTGTTTGCAAATAAGCAGCTTTCTTTTCCATAAGGTTAGCAGGAACAGTCATAAATTGAGTGCTGGCACCACCACCAAGGAATAATACTTCGTAATCAGCAGGAATATTCAAAAGATCACGCCATAGTTGACGAGTTTCTTCCATTACTCTTTCCCAACCCGGAGTACGGTGAGAGATTTCTAATAATCCGATTCCTGTGTTGTCGAAATCGCGGATAGCAGCTATTGTGCTTTCAACAGCTTCTTTTGGCAAAACGCAAGGACCTGCGTTAAAATTATGTACTTTTTTCATCTTGTTTTTACTTTAAAATATTTATATTCAATTTGTTATTTCGTTATCGTGTTTTCCGATTTTCCTACAAATGTAAGGCTTTTTCTTCAGTATTTCAAATATATATTATTTATTTTTTATCATTAACAAGTTATTAACTCCTTTTCTTTTGCTTATAAGGTTATATACCAAAGTTTTACAATAGAATAACTTTATGATAAATATTTTTTTTGTTATACTGCTACGTTGTTTTCGCGTAAAGCGGCGTTTAGCGACGTTTTTAGGTCGGTGCTTTCTTTGCGTTTTCCTATTATCAAAGCGCATGGCACTTGGTATTCTCCGGCCGGAAATTGTTTGGTATAGCTACCCGGTATCACCACCGAACGTGCCGGTACATTACCTATGTGTGTGATGGGTTCGCTACCCGTTACATCGATGATTTTTGTGGAACCGGTTATCACCACTCCGGCACCTATCACGGCTTCTTTTTCTATGTGTGCACCTTCCACTATTATGGCTCGTGAGCCTATAAAACAGTTGTCTTCCACTATCACCGGCGAGGCCTGAACAGGTTCCAATACTCCGCCAATGCCCACACCGCCACTCAGGTGTACGTTTTTGCCTATCTGTGCACACGAGCCCACAGTGGCCCATGTGTCCACCATAGTGCCGCTATCAACGTATGCTCCAATGTTCACGTACGAGGGCATCATCACCACGCCGGGTGCAAGATACGAGCCATAACGGGCAATGCCGTGGGGTACGATTCTTACACCTTGTGAGGCAAGGTTTTTCTTCAAAGCTATCTTGTCGTGAAATTCAAAAGGCCCCACTTCCATAGTTTGCATTTCGCATATAGGAAAGTATAGCAATACGGCTTTTTTTATCCATTCATTTACGTGCCATTTGCCATTTATTTGTTCGGCAATACGCAATTGTCCTTTGTCCAATAATTCTATCACACTGCGTATAGCTTCTATAGTGGTAGAGTTTTTTAAATATTCACGGTTTTCCCATGCTTTTTCTATTAGCTCTTGCATAGTATATATATTGATTATCTTTTGTTTACCTATGTTAAATGTTTTTTATTCTCGTTGGCAAAGATACACTTTTTTCGGATATTATAATTATGCGGGTAAAATAATTTTTGAAACATAAATTGTTCGAAGAAGTTTTTTTGAAAGAAATCTCAAAAATAATTGTCGGCTATGGCTGAAAAATACATCACGAGGAAAATTTCACAACGTCGCGTAGTTGCACGAAAAACTACGCGAGGAAAATTCAACAACGTCGTGAGGAAAAATCGCAAAGATTTAGAAATTCTTGTTTGTGTTCTTAAATTGTTGATTTATAGTCTTATGTCTTGATTTTTGTGAAATGGATTATTTCTCCGGAATACTACCCCGGTTTTAGAAATTTGATGGTATATCATAAATTTGTTCACAGTAGGGTTTCGTGTATTTTATACCCTATCATTATTTTTGTCCTTTGAGCGATAAAGGAGTTGATTAAATTCAAAAAAAAAATTAGGTAACGTATATATTTTGGAAAAATCAAATTATTTCTGTATCTTTGCGAGATGTTTTGCGAAGGTATGTAAAACGTTTTTGTATAATAAAATATTATAAACGAGAATATTGCTAAGTGTAACAAGTATATAGAAATATCGGGTTATTATGGAAAAATTGAAACTGTCGAGTATGCATAAAGCATTTTTGAAGTGGCGTTTGAGAAATATTCCCGAACGAAAATTTGTGATAATATTGAGTGTGGTAGTGGGCTTGCTATCGGGCTTGGCTGCCGTATTGCTCAAAAATTTGGTGCACTATACATATATTATTATTACCGATTCGAGTTGGAACAATTTTGTAGGAGGCAATTTTCTTATGCTTATATACCCACTTATAGGTATAGGACTCACAATATTGTTTCTAAAGGTGTTTGTAAAAGGCAATATCGGTCATGGTATACCCAATATATTGTATGCCATATCTCGCAAAAAAGGCAGAATACCTATTCATAATACTTATAGCAGTCTTATAGCATCGACTCTTACCGTATCGTTTGGCGGAAGTGTGGGACTTGAGGCACCTATAGCCACTACGGGTAGCGCCATAGGCAGCAATATAGGTCGCTTTTTTCGACTCAATTCCAAAAACGTAATACTGCTTTTGGGATGTGGTGCCGCCGGCGCCATATCGGGTATATTCAAAGCTCCAATAGCCGGTATATTGTTTGTGTTAGAAGTACTTATGTTCGACCTTACCATGACGGCGGCTATTCCTTTGCTTATTTCTTCGATATCGGCATCAGTGATTGCATTCTTTTTTATGGGCAACGATGTGCAATTTGCATTTCATGTAAAGGAATATTTCGATATATCGCAAATACCTTATTTTGTTGTGCTTGGATTGTTCTGCGGTTTTGTATCGGTTTATTTTCTCAGGGTTATAAACCGTGTAGAGAAAATGTTTTCGCATGTAAAAAAACAATTTATCAAAATAGTTATAGGAGGTATAGTGTTGGGAGTATTGATATTTATATTTCCACCACTTTTTGGCGAAGGCTATGGTGCGTTGAATGGTTTGCTACATGGCAATACCGACCCCTTGTTTCGAAATAGTATTTTCTCCTCGTTTCAGTCAAACACATGGGTATGTCTTGTTCTGCTTTTTGCAGTGATATTACTCAAGGGTATAGCCACTTCGGTAACTACCGGCAGCGGTGGAGTGGGAGGAACTTTTGGTCCATCGCTTTTTTTGGGAGGTATAAGTGGATTTTTTGTGGCATCGCTTATCAACGAATTAGGTATAGCCGAACTTTCCACATCTAACTTCGCTTTGGTGGGTATGGCTTCGGTGATGACGGGCGTAATGCATGCCCCATTGATGTCGACATTTTTAATAGCCGAAATAACAGGTGGTTATCAGCTTTTTGCTCCTTTATTGATAGCGTCGGCAGTGTCGTATATGACTGTATATCCGTTTGAACGACATTCTATTTATACAAAAAAATTGGCAAAGCATGGCGATTTGCTTACCCACGATAAAGACCAATCGGCTTTGAGGCTTATGAATATGAACCGCCTTATCGAAACCAATTTTATGGTAATGAGAGATGGCGATAAAATGAGAGACCTCATACATGCTATCGAAAACAGTTCGAGAAATATATTTCCAGTATTGGATAAAGACGATAAATTTTTGGGAGTTGTAGTCCTCGACGACATTAGGGGTATAATGTTTCACCCCGAATATTACGACACATATACCGTAAACGACCTTATGCACAAAATGAGCGATAGCGATAGAGTATATATCACCGATTCGATGTATGATGTAGTGAAAAAGTATCGTTTGAGCGATAAATATAATTTGGTGGTAACCGACAAAGAAAATTATTATATAGGTTTTTTAAGTAGAGCCAATGTATTTTCGGCGTATCGCAATTTTGTGTTTGAACTATCAGACGAATAAGAAACCATGTAAAAAAATTAAAGTTTTCATTTGTTTGATTATTATATGTTCTTAAAAAATAATATGTTATAGTGCAAAAACAAATGTTGCGTAAAAATACAATATGTAAAGTTTATTAATATTATTAATAGTATTAGTATTTATGAATAAAAAAATGTAATTTTGCGAACGTTATTAAAAACAGAAATATATAAATAAGAAATTGTAACTCCGATTTTTACGGATAACTATATATGCGAAAATGACTATACAAGAAACAATAAAAGATCTTGAACAACGTAAAGATACGTTAAGGAGGTGTCTTTGACATCGACAATTTGCGATGTTTGATATCCGAAGAAGAAAAACAAACAGAACACCCTGATTTTTGGGAAAATCCCAAAAATGCTACAAAAGTTCTGACAGAGATAAAAACTAAAAAAGCATGGACTAATGCATTCGATGAACTTTCGATAAGTTTTGACGACTTATCGTTGGTTTTTGAATTGTATTCGATAGAAGAATCTACAGAAGAAGAGTTACAATCACAGATAGCCGAAACAACTCGCAAGGTAGAGGAATTGGAGTTTAAAAATATGCTTCGCAACGAATCGGATCGTTTTGACGCTGTGTTGAATATCAATTCCGGTGCCGGAGGTGTAGAAAGTCAGGATTGGGCCGAAATGCTTATGCGTATGTATATCCGCTATGCCGAAGCACACAACTATAATGTAACTATAAGCAATGTGTTAGACGGCGAAGGTGCCGGTATCAAATCGGCAACCATACAGATAGAAGGCGAGTTTGCATACGGTTTTTTGAAAAGCGAGAACGGAGTGCATCGTCTTGTACGTGTCAGCCCGTTCAATGCGCAAGGCAAACGAATGACATCGTTTGCATCGGTGTTTGTAACTCCACTTATCGATGATAGTATAGAAGTAGTGATAGAGCAGTCGAGATTGAGTTGGGATACGTTCCGAAGCGGAGGTGCCGGCGGTCAAAATGTAAACAAAGTAGAAAGTGGAGTGCGTTTGCGTTATCAATATAAAGACCCATATACAGGCGAAGAAGAAGAAATATTGATAGAAAATACCGAAACTCGCGACCAACCCAAAAATAAAGAAAAAGCACTTCGATTATTGCGTTCGCAACTATACGACAAAGAGTTGAAACATCGTATGGAAGAACAAATGAAACTCGAAGCCGGGAAAAAGAAAATAGAGTGGGGGGCTCAGATAAGAAGTTATGTGTTTGACGATCGCAGAGTAAAAGATCATCGCACCAACTACCAAACTTCGGATGTAAATGCAGTGATGAATGGTGAAATAGACGACTTTATAAAGGCCTACTTAATGGAATATGGTGGAAAATAATAACTAATAAAATAAATATTCATTAATCAAAAAACAAAAAAACATGAACTTACCAAAGATTGCTTCTATAAGCAAAAAAATTGTTGTTGCATGCGTAGGATTGTTCCTTTTGTTGTTCCTTTTGGTACACTTGGGTATAAATCTTTGCCTGCTACGCCCCGATGATGGAGCATGGTTTATTGCTGCATCTAACTTTATGGGAACAAACTACATCGTAAAAGTATTTGAAGTAGTACTTTTCGCAGTTTTGTTTATCCATATTATATTAACTATTGCGTTGCAAATCCAGAATTGGAAAGCACGCCCTGTACGCTACAGCCAACCCAGCAGATCCAAAACATCAGCAGGTTCTAAAACTATGATTTGGACAGGCGGTTTGGTACTTTGCTTCCTTGTTCTACACTTTGCCAACTTCTATTTCGTAAAACTGGGTTGGGTTGAAGGTAAATACATGATTAAAACAGAAGAATTATTTTCTACTGAGTTGCAAAACGAATATATGGCTGCAACACAAGGAAAATTGAGCGAAGAAGAAACAGCTGAGTTCCAAACAAAAATGGAAAAAATAAACGCTGTAGCCGTAAAAGCAGAAGCAGAAGGTCTTTCTTCGAGCGATATGAAATGGATTTTGAACCTTTCTGCTGAAGATGTTGAACCATTGGAAGGCATAGTTGAAGGTGTGGAACCCGATTTCTATCACATGTCGTACGAATTATTCCAAAATAAAGCATACTCTATCATCTACATAATCCTATTTATAGCATTGGCGATCCACTTGGTTCATGCGATGCAATCTGCATTCCAAACCTTGGGATTGAATCACAATAAATACAACAAATTCATTGAAGGTTTCAGTTGGATATATGCTATCGTTATTGCTGTAGGATTTGCTATCATACCAATTTACATAATGTTCTTTGTTTAATAAATAGGAAACATATCGATTATGAATACATTAGATTCTAAAATACCTGAAGGTCCATTGGCTCAGAAATGGACCAATTATAAAGCTAATCAAAGATTAGTAAACCCGGCTAATAAACGCAAACTTGATGTTATAGTAGTAGGTACCGGATTGGCAGGAGCATCGGCAGCTGCATCGTTGGGAGCAATGGGTTTCAACGTTGATATATTCTGTATATCTGATAGCCCACGTCGTGCTCACTCTATTGCAGCACAAGGTGGTATCAATGCTGCAAAAAACTATCAAAATGATGGCGATAGTGTAGGCCGTTTGTTCTACGATACTATCAAAGGTGGCGACTATCGTGCTCGCGAAGCCAACGTTTACCGCTTGGCCGAAGTAAGTAACAATATTATTGATCAATGTGTAGCACAAGGCGTTCCTTTTGCTCGCGAATATAGTGGCTTGCTTGACAACCGTTCATTTGGTGGTGCTCAAGTATCGCGTACTTTTTATGCTCGTGGTCAAACCGGACAACAATTATTGTTGGGTGCATACGGTGCTTTGAGTCATCAAATAGCCCGTGGTACCGTAAAATTGCATGAGCGTCACGAAATGTTAGACCTTGTATTGGTTGACGGAAAAGCTCGTGGTATTATAGCTCGCGATCTTACAACAGGCGAAATAAAACGTTTTGCTGCTCACGCTGTAGTGTTGGCTACCGGTGGCTATGGTAATATATATTTCCTTTCTACCAATGCTATGAACTCTAATGGTTCGGCTGAATGGTGTTGCCACAAAAAAGGTGCTTATTTTGCTAATCCATGCTTCGTTCAAATACACCCAACTTGTATCCCTGTTCATGGCGATTATCAATCTAAACTTACTCTAATGAGCGAAAGTTTGCGTAACGATGGACGTATATGGGTTCCTAAAAAGAAAGAAGACGTTGAAGCGCTTCGCAAAGGTACTTTAAAACCTACCGATATTAAAGAAGAAGATCGCGACTACTATTTGGAACGTCGTTATCCTGCTTTCGGTAACTTGGTGCCTCGCGATGTAGCATCACGTGCAGCTAAAGAACGTTGTGATGCCGGATATGGTGTAAACAACACCGGATTGGCTGTATTTTTGGATTTCTCTACAGCTATCAAACGCTTGGGACGTGATGTTATTGAAGCTCGTTATGGAAACTTGTTCCAAATGTACGAAAAGATTACAGCTGTTAATCCTTACGAAACCCCAATGATGATATATCCTGCTATCCACTATACTATGGGTGGTATTTGGGTTGACTATGAATTGCAAACCTCAATACCGGGATTGTTTGCTGCCGGCGAAGCCAACTTCTCCGACCATGGTGCTAACCGCTTGGGCGCTTCGGCGTTGATGCAAGGTTTGGCTGATGGTTATTTCGTATTGCCATACACATTGCAAAACTATCTTGCCGACGAAATCTACAACGACAGAGTATCACCAAACACTCCCGAATTTGAAAATGCAGAGGCAGAAGTACGTCAACGTATCGAAAAACTTATGTCGATAAAGGGAACAAAAACTGTCGACCACTTCCACAAAAAACTTGGAAACATAATGTGGGATTATGTAGGTATGGGACGAAACGCCGAAGGTTTGCAAAAAGGTTTGACTTTGATAACCGAACTTGAACAAGAGTTCTGGAAAGATGTTCAAGTAACAGGAACACCTGATTCGATGAATCCTGAATTGGAAAAAGCTATTCGTTTGGCTGACTATTTTGAATTGGCAAAATTGATGGCTAAAGATGCTTATCATCGTAATGAGTCGTGCGGAGGACATTTCCGCGAAGAATACCAAACCGAAGATGGAGAAACTCTTCGTAATGATAACGATTATATGTATGTAGCAGCTTGGGAATATCAAGGACATAACCAAGATGAAATACTACATAAAGAGCCGTTGGTATATCAAGACATCGAAATCAAACAACGCAATTATAAATAATAGATCAACTTTTATCGAAATAAAGATTTGATAAAAGAAATGTAAACAGATAGTAATTATGAATTTTACATTAAAAATATGGCGTCAAGAAAATGCTAAAGCAAAAGGACGCTTCGAGACATATAAAGTAGAAAACATATCTTCAGATTGCTCATTCTTGGAGATGTTGGATATTTTGAACGAAAGTTTAATTTCAAACAAAATAGCTCACCCGGTTTGTTTTGATAACGACTGTCGTGAAGGTATTTGTGGTATGTGTGGTTTGTATATCAATGGTCGTCCCCACGGAAACGATGATGGCGTAACTACTTGCCAATTACACATGCGTAAATTTAAAGATGGAGAAACTATATGGATAGAGCCATGGAGAGCCAAAGCCTTTCCAGTAATTCGCGACTTGGTGGTAGATCGTACCGCATACGATAAAATTATCCAAGCAGGTGGTTACGTATCGGTATCTACAGGTGGTGTGCCTGATGCAAACTCAATACTTATTCCTAAAGACAAAGCCGATAAGGCTATGGATGCTGCAGAATGTATTGGTTGTGGTGCTTGTGTGGCTGCTTGTAAAAATGCTTCAGCCATGTTGTTCGTTAGTGCAAAAGTTTCTCACTTAGCTTTGTTGCCACAAGGTAAGGTGGAAGCTGCCAACCGTGTACAAAAAATGGTTGAAAAAATGGACGAACTTGGTTTTGGTAACTGTACCAATACTTATGCTTGCGAAGCTGAATGTCCAAAATTAATTAAACGTTCGAATATTGCCCGCTTAAATCGTGAATGGATTTGTGCTAGAGTAGGTAAAGAGAAATAATTAATTAGACTTAAATAAACTAAGAGGGCAGTTCTTTCTTAACTGTCCTCTTTATTTTATATTAATATAGTTATGGCAGAACATAATGAATTTGGAAACACAGGCGAATCTATTGCTAAAGAATATCTTGAGCAAAATGGATATAAAATATTAGAAGCAAATTGGCACTATAGACATAAGGAGGTGGATATAATAGCTGAAAAAAATAATATTATTGTTTTTATAGAAGTAAAAACACGCAAAACCACATTCTTTGGAGAACCGGAACTATTTGTAACTCGAGAAAAACAAAAGTCTTATATTCAGGCTGCAAATGCTTATGTACTCCAAAATCATAGAAAAGAGGAAGTGCAGTTTGATATAATAGCGATAGTCTTAAATTCACAGGGTAAACATATTAAGCATATAAAAAATGCATTTTCGGCTATTTTATAAAAGAGGAGATGAATTTATTTGTAAATACACCTCCTTCTTGCTTATTGTTTACCTAATTAGTGATGATAACAAACCTATCAGTTAAAACTCTAAATTAAATTCATAGTTTTCTTCAGTAGACTCTACTATATTTGTTGTGGTTGCTTTATCGCTATTATTGGTAATAGAATCTTTTTTATTCGACGTTCTTTTGTTTAGCGACACTATAAGAGCCCCAAGCATACGAGTTAGTTCCATTAGGCAGTCTTTCGATTTCTCTGTTTCTTCGATGGTTAATAATTCTAGTTTCGAAGAAATTTCAGTAAGAACATAGCATTCTCTCACATTTGTTTTTGCATCTTTTAAATAAAGCTCAAACTCTTTTTTGCTGTAGTATGCACCTTCGGCAATGCATTTAGCTACAGTAAGCGATGCTCTAACAAAATCATCCACCAATATATCTTCGGCTTTAGATATTTGTTTTGTTCTAAATGTAGCTACCAGCCATTTGTTATACTCAACTGCTTTGTCGTATAATCTCAAATCTTCGAATTTGAAAAAGCTGGCTTGTTTTTTATTTGCTTCCATAATTGATAGTGGTTTTTAGCGTTTATATTATTTAAATAGATTTTCTATTTCTTCGCTATAAGTTTCCATTACTTTTCTTCTACGCAATTTCATAGTAGGGGTAAGGAAACCATTAGATTCTGTCCATACTTCGTTTACCAATTTGAATCTCTTTATTTGCTCTGTGTCGCCAAAATACTTGTTGTATTTAGCCATCACTTTATTATATCTGTTCAATGTTTCTTTGTCTACAATCATTTCTTCTTGGGAGTTGCATTTGATGCCATGGCGTAGTTGCCAATCCTTTAGAAATTCAAAATCGGGGGTGATAATGGCCGCTGCAAATTTTTGGTTTTCGCCCACTACCATCATATCTAATATAAATGGACTTTCTTTGAATTTAGCTTCTATTGCTTCGGGATTTACATATTTTCCCATACTTGTTTTAAACAATGATTTTACACGTCCGGTAATGCGTAGCAAGCCTTTTTCCAATACACCGGTATCGCCGGTATGAAACCATCCTTCGTTGTCTACTACTTCATTTGTTAAATCCGGAGCTTTGTAGTAGCCGAGCATTACATTTCGTCCACGACACAATATTTCGTTGTTGCTCTCATCTATTTTGACCTCTATTCCATCTAATGGAGGACCAACTGTGCCTACTCTTCGTCCACCCTTTACTCTTCTTGATACTGCTATAACGGGGCTGGTTTCGGTAAGACCATAGCCTTCAAATATATTCATGCCCAAACAGTTGAAAAAGCGAGCCAAGCGTGGTTGTATTGCAGCACCACCGCTTACAATAAGCTGTAGTACTCCAAAGTTTTCTCGAATGGTACTATACACTAATTTGTCGGCTATTTTGCGTTTTAGGTTGTATACGAACCCGGTATTCTCAAACTCATAATCGGTGGCATATTCCAATGCCCAATAGAATATTTCTTTTTTTATACCTTTCAGTTTTTCTCCTTTGCGATATACTTTGTCGTATATCTTTTCCAAAAGACGGGGCACAGTTGTCATCATTTCGGGTTGAGCCTCTTTGATGTTGTCGGCTACTTTACCCACATTTTCGGCATAAAATATTTCAAAACCTCTGTATTGATACATATAGTTCATCATGCGTTCGTATATGTGACATAAAGGTAGATAGCTCAAACAGCGAGTAAACTCGGCATTAGGTATGTTGCGTACTGCCATAAAGTTGCTTACCAAGTTGTCGTGGCTTAGCATCACACCTTTTGGCACTCCGGTGGTACCTGATGTGTATATCATAGTTACTATATCTGATGGCAGTATGGAGTCTTTTATTTCTTTTACCTTTTTGGGTGCAGGATTTTCTTTACCCAAAGCCAACAATTCATCAAACGAACTTATGTTTTCGTCTCTTTTTTTGAAAGTGTATATGTTTTTTACTGATTTTAGGTCGGGTAGTATGTTGCGTATCTTTCTCAAAAGTTCAGGACCTTCTATAAAAATATATTGGGCTTCGGCATGGTCAAGGATATATCTGTAGTCGTCTTCGCTTATAGTGGGGTATATAGGCACCATTACAGCACCTATCTGTTGGACTCCCATATCCAAATAATTCCATTCTGGGCGACTCGATGATATAAGGGCTACTTTATCGCCCTTTTGTAAACCCAATTTAAGTAACCCATAGCTTATGTTATTGGCTTTTTCTATGTATTCTTTTAAATAATGTTTCACCCATTTACCATCTTCTTTGGCAGTAAATACAGGGTGGTTGGGGTGGTTTAGTGTTTTGTATTCTAATATATCAAATATTCGTGTTACGTCCATTTATAATAGTTGTTAGTTAATAAAGTTTGTTAGTTTGTATAGCTGTTTATGTTGTCTGTACTTTTATGTCTTTTAAACTTATTCTATTTCAGCGTAGTGCTTCATAAATTGTATTCTGGTAAAATTCGAATTTTCTATATCTTTTACTCTAAGTTTACCTCTAAAATCGTTTAAGCAATTATATCCTTTTTGCGTCATCCAATTTTTTAAGTAGTCATTCATTGTTTTTATATGTTCAATACCATTGCTATACAATGTCGATACTACTTGTGTTGTTTGGGCTCCTACTAATAAAGTTTTTATAACGTCGTTTCCTGTAAGTATACCCGATGATGCCGATATTTCACAACGTATTTTGCCACTAAGCAGTGCTGTCCATCGTAGGGTGTCGTACAGTGCTGTTTCGTTCGATATTATTGAGGTGTGTTTCATATCTTCTTTTTCTGTGTCAATATCGAAGTTGATGGTTTTGTTGAACAGCGTGATGCCTTTTATGCCTGACCACGACAATTTGTGCATAAATTTGCTCATATCTGTAAAGTATTTACCCAGTTTTATAATGATAGGTATGCTGATAGTACGGCGTAGTGCCAATATTACATCATCAAACAGAGTTTCAATATCTTCGCATGACGTATTTGGCGAAAATGGTAGTACCATAAAGTTTATTTCTATAGCATCGGCACCTGCTTCTTGTAGTTTTTTTGCGTATGTAATCCAATTGCTATATGTAACGCAATTGATACTAGCAACTACCGGAATGGATAAAACTTTTTTGGCTTCGGAAATCAATTTAAGATATTTATCTATTTCAAAACCTTCAACATGATTTGATATATAGTCATAACTTTCGCTATAATCAAAATTAGACAAGAAACCTGTGTTTTTTTGTATGTCGAAAGTGATCTGTTCTTCAAAAAGCGACTTAAGGATAACAGCTCCAACCCCATTTTTTTCCATCTCTACAAGGTTTTCTATCTTTGAAGTAAGTCCGCAACTACCTGATATAATAGGACTTGGTATGTCTATTCCTAAGAATTTGGTCGATATATCTACTGTTGTCATAGTATTCTTGTTTTGATTGCAAAGGTATATATTTTTTTTCATATTACGCAAGTATTTTTATTTTTTTTTTCACACATTTCTTGTAATATTTTATATAATGATGATATACAGATTGTTGTGAGGAATATTTTTTTTCTATAATTGAATAAAAGAACAAATTGAAAAAAATATTTGTTCAACATGAAAAAAATGATTAATTTTGCAATTCGAAATCATTAATAGTTTTAGTATAAAATGAAAGAAAATACAGAAGAGAAAAACGTTGAAATAGGGAACGTTATCACAAAAACAGAGGTTTTTGTAAAGGAAAACCAAAAGAAGATAATTATTGTTATTTTGGCTATAGTAGCAATAATTGGAGGTTATGTAGCACTACAAAGCTTGTATTTTGAACCACGCGAACAGCAAGCTGCCGAAGAAATGTTTGCTGCCGAAAATTGGTTTAAGCAAGATTCGTTGCAACTAGCACTTGATGGCAACGCAAAATATATGGGATTTGTAGATATTATTGACCAATATGGTAGCACGAAAAGTGGTCGCTTGGCCAAATATTATGCCGGTATAGCTTCGTTGAAATTGGGCAAATATCAAGATGCTATCGATTATTTAAAATCGTACAATGGCAAAGACACTTTTACAAAAGTATTGGCAGTGATAGCTACAGGTGATGCCGAATATGAACAAGGAAATGTAAAAGAAGCTATATCGCTATACGAAAAAGCTGCTCGTATGGAAGATAACTATGTTACTACTCCTTTTGCTTTGTTTAAAGCCGGTTTCGCTTACCAAACAGAAGGTAACTATGCAAAAGCTGCTGAATTGTATAGAGAGATAAAACAAAATTATCCTCAATCCACTGAGTATAGAAATATTGATAAATACATTTCATTTGCTGAACAATCGGCGAAATAAATATGTTGAAAGAACAATGCTACGAGGGAAAATTGTATTAATGATTTTCCCTCGTATTGTTTAAAAAAACGCCCCTTTTTGAAAATAAGTTTTTCATTCACCTTTTTTGATGTGACGAACAATGGAATATACAGAAATAACATTAAAAATAGAGCCACTGATGCCATTTTCGGATTTGCTGATGTACGAATTAGGCGAGATAGGATATGAAAGTTTTGTGAATACCGACGACGGTTTTAAAGCATATATTCCAAGTGCCGATTTCGATACAACGGCATTGGATAATGTATTTGCCAACGTGAGCCATTGCAATGTAGAATACAATGTGGATATAATACCCGATCAAAATTGGAATGCCGTGTGGGAAAGTACTCACGAGCCGGTGATGGTAGATGATTTTTGTTGGGTGTATGCTCCTTTTCATGGCTCTAATGCCAATGCTGAATACAACATACTTATCGAGCCGAAGATGAGCTTTGGTACTGCCCATCATGCCACCACTTATATGATGATAAGCTTGCTTAGAGACGAAGATATAACCAATAAAACAGTGCTGGATATGGGGAGTGGCACTGCAGTGTTGGCTATATTGGCTGAGATGTGTGGCGCCAAATATGTAGAGGCAATAGACAACGACGAATGGGCCTACAACAACGCATTGGAAAATATCAATAACAACAATTGCAAAAATATAAAGGCTATGTTGGGCGATGCCTCAATTCTTACCGATGATAAAAAATTTCAGATTATAATGGCTAATATCAATCGTAATATACTGCTTAGAGATATGAAACATTATATAGCGGTACTGGAGCAAGGAGGAACGTTGCTACTAAGCGGTTTTTATGAACACGACATACCCGCTATACGCCACGAAGCCGAAAACAACGGTATGAAATTCGAAACCTACAAAGAACGCAGTGAATGGGTGGCATGCAAATTTACTAAACAATAAAAATAACCAAACAACTATGAGTATAGCAAACGAAATAACAAAAATAAAATCCTCACTCCCGCCTACCACAACCCTGATAGCCGTAAGCAAAACCAAACCGGTAGAAGACCTGCAACAAGCCTATGATGCCGGTCAGCGTGTGTTTGGCGAAAACAAGGCTTTGGAAATGCGCGATAAACACGAGGCTTTGCCAAACGATATACAATGGCACTTTATAGGGCATTTACAAACCAATAAGATAAAATACATAATATCTTATGTGTCGCTTATACATAGTATTGATAGCCTCAACCTGCTTAAAGAAGTTAATATTGCCGCCACCAAAAAAAATAGGGTAGTGGACTGCCTGCTACAATTTCATATTGCCAACGAAGATACAAAATATGGTTTGTTGTTACACGAAGCCCATGAACTATTAAACTCGGCCGAATACAAGGCGATGAATAACATACGTGTAGTGGGAGTGATGGGTATGGCCACTTTTACCGACAACCGAGAGCAGATACGCCAAGAGTTCAAAAATCTGAAAAATATATTCGACCAATTAAAAGAACAATACTTTGCCGAAAGCAACTGCTTTAAAGAAATATCGATGGGTATGAGCGATGATTATTCTATCGCTATCGAAGAGGGTAGCACCCTCGTAAGAGTGGGTAGCGCCATATTTGGAAAAAGAAATTATGCAGTATAACTTTGCAAATTATAAAAAAATACGTATATTTGCACATTCTAAAATATAGTAATAAAAATAAAAATAAAACAATAATATAATGATAACCAATAATTTTACACCTCGTCATAATGGTGTTAGCAGTGCTGCTGATGTAGAAAAAATGCTGAAAGTAATTGGCGTTTCTTCGATAGATGAGCTTATAGACAAGACTATACCTTCGGCAATTCGCCTTCCAAAACCATTGAATTTGCCCGATGGAATGAATGAATACGAATTTTTGAACCACATAAAAGAGTTGGCTTCGAAAAATAAGATTTACAAAACATATATCGGTATGGGATACTACAATACTATTACCCCTGCCGTAATTATGCGTAATATATTCGAAAATCCGGGTTGGTATACTGCATATACTCCATACCAGACCGAAATAAGTCAAGGAAGATTGGAAGCTCTTATGACTTTCCAAACCATGGTGGCTGATATGACCAAGATGCCTTTGGCAAACGCTTCGTTGTTGGATGAAGCTACTGCAGGCGGAGAATGTATGCTTATGTTCTACAACTCGCGTAGCCGTCAAGCTGTGAAAGACAACGTAAACAAAATATTTGTTGCCGACGATGTATTTCCTCAAACTATTGATGTTATCCGCACTAACGCCGCTCCTCGCGGTATAGAAGTAGTGGTTGGAAAAGTAGGCGAAACTACTTTGGACAACACTTTTTTTGGTGCTATAGTACAATATCCAGGTCAATTTGGTGAAGTAGTTGACTACACTCAATTTATAGCCGACGCTCATAGCAAAGGTATATTTGTAGGTATGGCTGCCGACCTTATGGCTTTGGCTTTGCTTAAAGCTCCGGGCGAAATGGGTGCCGATTGTGCTTTTGGTACTACTCAACGCTTTGGTATTCCTATGGGATTTGGTGGTCCTTCGGCTGCTTACTTCGCTATCACCGAAGACTTCAAACGTGCTTTCCCAGGACGTATAATAGGTTGGACTATCGACGCTCAAGGAAACAAGGCTCTTCGTATGGCTTTGGGTATGCGTGAACAACATATCAAACGCGAAAAAGCTACTTCTAACATTTGTACTTCGCAAGCCCTTGTTGCTATCATGGCAGGTTTCTATGCCGCTTGGCATGGTCAAGATGGTATCAGAGCCATTGCTACAAACATCAACAATATTGCCAGTGTAGTAGCTAAAGAAGTTGAAAAATACGGATACAAACAACATAACAAATATTTCTTTGATACTTTGGCTATCCAATGTCCTGTTAAAACCGACGTTATCCGCAAGGTGGCTTTGGAAAACAAAATCAACTTCCGCTACATTTGCGACGAATGTATCGGCATAAGCATAGACGAAACTACATCACGCGAAGATGTAAACAATATACTTAGAGTGTTGGCCGAAGCTGTAGGCAAAACTTATGAACCTGTAACTTGCGGCAACTGCTGCCCAACTTGCACTATCCCCGAAGAACTTAAACGTACATCGGCTTATTTGGAACACCCTGTTTTCAACACTTATCATTCCGAAACCGAAATGATGCGTTATATGAAGAAGTTGGAAATCAAAGATCTTTCGTTGAACCGTGCTATGATTCCACTTGGATCGTGTACTATGAAGTTAAACGCTGCTGCCGAAATGATGCCGCTTAGTTGGGCCGAATTTACTCAAATTCACCCATTCGTTCCTGCCGACCAAGCCGAAGGTTACTACGAACTTATCGAAAACATGAACAAGGCATTGAGCGAAGTAACTGGTTTTGCAGCTGTATCGTTCCAACCAAACTCGGGTGCTGCCGGCGAATATGCAGGTCTTACTGTTATTCGCAACTATCATATAGCTCAAGGCGACGTTAACCGCGATGTATGTTTGATTCCTGCTTCGGCTCACGGTACCAATCCTGCTTCCAGTGCTAAAGCCGGTTTGAAAGTAGTTGTAGTTAAATCGACAGACAAAGGTGAAATAGATGTTGAAGACCTTAGAGCTAAAGCTGAACAATACAAAGACAACTTGGCTTGCTTGATGGTAACTTATCCATCTACTCACGGTGTGTTTGAAGAATCTATACTTGATATTATAAACATTATCCACGAAAACGGTGGTTTAGTATACATGGATGGTGCCAATATGAATGCTCAAGTAGGTTTGACCTCTCCGGGCTTTATGGGTGCCGACGTTTGCCACTTGAACTTGCACAAAACCTTTGCTATGCCTCACGGTGGTGGTGGTCCAGGTGTTGGTCCTATCGGAGTATGTGCCAAGTTAGTTGACTTCTTGCCTAACCACTCTCAAGTAAAAGTAGGTGGCGAAAAAGGTAGTGCCATGTCGGCTTCTCCTTTCGGAAGTGCTATGTTGTTGCCTATCACTTACGGATACTTGAAGATGCTTGGTGGCAATGGTCTTGCCGACGCTACTCGTCATGCTATACTTAACGCTAACTATTTGAAAGCTCGTTTGGCTCCTTATTACAAAATACTTTACACAGGAACAAACGGTATGTGTGCTCACGAAATGATTTTGGACTGCAACGAATATAGCCTAAAAGTATCGGTAGGTGAAATAGCTAAACGTTTGATGGACTATGGTTTCCACGCTCCTACAGTGGCATTCCCTGTACACAATACTCTTATGGTTGAACCTACCGAAAGTGAACCATTGAGCGAATTAGATCGCTTGTGCGAAGCATTTATTGCTATCCGCGAAGAAATCCGCGACATTATGGAAGGTAAAGTAGAACAAAACAACAACCTTATAGTTAATGCTCCGCACACTATGCAAGTAGTATGTGCTTCGGAATGGAATCGTCCATATACTCGCGAACAAGCTGCTTTCCCACAAGCTCACGATGATAAATACTGGCCTACTATCAGCCGCATAGACGATGCTTATGGCGACCGCAACTTACAAGCCGTATGGCCAATGGAATAAAAATAAAATGTCCTCATAATTTTGTTATTAAAGTTGTTTTCAATAAAACGATCTGTCCTTTATTGGACGGGTCGTTTTTTTTTATTACTCAGAACAGCGAATAGTGTTAATATTCTACACACTGTTTTCTGAACTCAAAAAAAAATTACGTTGTTTTTTATTACTGTCCGCTAAACATGAAATATTGCTCCCAATCTCCATAAATACAGAGATTGGGAGTTGTTTTTTTCTGAACAAGCCCCCCATTACAAATTTATACCTCATCAGGAGGTGATTCAGAAGCCTCCAGAAGTATCA
>JAFWZP010000117.1 GCA_017522255.1 Bacteroidales bacterium
ACGAAGAACATGGACATGAACATGAACATGAACATGCACACCATTCACATAGTTGCGAGAAACATGGTCATCATCATTGCGACTGTCATCATCATCACGAACATGAGCATGGCGATGAATACGGTATAAGCACATTTGTTTATTATCGTCGTCGTTCGTTCGATTTTAATAAATTTGATGCTTTTGTGTCATCGAAATGGGATAAGAGCATAATACGTTCGAAAGGCGTTTGCTATTTTAGTCAAAATCCCGAAATGTCGTATTTGTTTGAGCAGGCCGGAGTGCAAAAGAATATAAGAGAAGCCGGCTTGTGGCTATGCACAGCCAACGAAGATGAGATAAAAAGAATGATGGATGAAGACCCTTCGATATTAAGAGATTGGGACGATGAGTATGGCGATAAGATGATAAAAATAGTAATAATAGGTAGATATATGGACAAAGAATCCATAGTAGGAGCATTAGATGCCTGTTTGTCGTAAAACAAGGTGGATAAATACAAAGCGGTCGATTAAAATTTTAATCGACCGCTTTGTATTTATTGTGTGTTATTGTTTAATCCAAAACGTGTATTAGCTCTATTTCGTAAATCACCAAAGAGTGTGGAGGAACATCTTCGGTTCCATTAGCTCCAAATGCCAATTGGCTTGGTATATAGAAAATGTAGTGCGAGCCGGCAGACATCAATTGCAAACCTTCTTTAAGTCCCGGAAATACATTGTCGGTAAGAGTAAGTATAGGTTCGCGAACGCCGTATGTTTGGTCGAATACTTTGCCATCGGCAAGGCTTGCTTTATAATGAAAACGTATTCTTCCACCGCTGAAAGCTTTTCGACCTTCGCCTTGTTTTATCACTTTATAGTATAATCCTGATTCGGTAGACTTAACTTCGGGGTTGTTGGTTTTTAATTCTTCAAAGAATTTTGCTTCATTGGTTTTGGCAGTTTCCGAAGCTTTTGCTATTTTATTTTGTTGGTTTGTCATCATAATTATTGCGGCTTCTTGCAATACTTTGTTGAAAGTGGTGTCGTCCAATGGTCCTTGTTTGCCATCAAAAACATTTTCCACTGCTTTTAAAAATATTTTTTTATCTATATCCAATCCGGTTTCTTTTAATCCTTGTGCCATGTTTTCGCCCAATACCCAGCTAATACTATCTTTTTGAGTATTTAGTTTCACCTTTTTGTTTTTATCGCACGAGTTCATTCCGAATATTGCAATACTTGTAAGTATCGACAATCCTAATATAAAGTTCTTTTTCATTTATTTGTTATTTTATTTGTTATTAATATCCCAGTATTTTAAGCATCGATTTATATGTTTGTTCTTTTGCAAACAGTTTGGTAGTGTATTCGCCATCTTCGTCCACATCAATTATAATGTGTTTTGGTGCGGGCACCAGGCAGTGTTGTATTCCGCCATAGCCACCAATGCTTTCTTGGTAAGCTCCGGTATGGAAAAATCCTATATACAAAGGTTCTTCTTTGTCAAGTTTGGGAAGAAATATAGCATTGGCATGAGCTTCGTTGTTGTAGTAGTCTTGACTGTCGCATGTGAGTCCACCCAAGAAAACTCGTTGATATTCCTTGTTCCAATTGTTTATTGGAAACATTATCCATCTTTGGTTGATGCCCCAACTATCGGGGAGAGTGGTGATGAACGATGAGTCTATCATATACCATAATTCGCGGTCGTTTTGTTGTTTTTGTCCTATAATACTATATAGTGTAGCACCGCTTTCGCCTACGGTATATGATCCAAATTCGGTAAATATATTTGGCTCTTCAACACCTCTGTTTGTACAAATGTTCTTTATTTGAGCCAATATTTCTTCCGACATATATTCGTATTCGTATGTGTTGGCCAATGAGTTTTTGATAGGAAAGCCACCTCCAATGTTTAGTGAGTCCAACTCGGGACAAATCTTTTTTAAATCGCAATAAACATTTACACATTTTGCCAATTCGTTCCAATAGTATGCACTATCTTTTATACCGGTGTTGATAAAAAAGTGTAACATCTTGAAAGAAAACTTTTTGTTTTCTTTTATCTTTTCTTCGTAAAAAGAAACAATATCGTTGTATCTTATACCCAATCGTGAAGTATAGAAGTCGAATTTAGGTTCTTCTTCCGAGGCTATTCTGATACCTATTTTTACCGGTTCTTTTACATCTGTCAATGCTTCATTTAATAAATCTATTTCATCTTTATTGTCTATAACCGGCACCATATTATGAAATCCGTCTTCTATCATACCGGCAATATTTTCGATATATTGAGGACGTTTGTATCCATTGCATATTATATATATATCTTTGTCGATTAATCCTTGTTCATACAATTCTTGTATAAGATTGATGTCAAAAGCCGATGAAGTTTCAAGATTTACATCGTTCTTCAATACTTCTTCTAACACAAAAGAGAAGTGAGAACTTTTGGTGCAATAGCAATAGTTGTAGGAGCCTTTATAATCTACTTTGGCTCGCGAAACATTAAACAGACGTTTTGCACGTTGTATTTGTGAACTTATTTTGGGTAGATAAGTTATCTTTAATGGAGTGCCATACTGCTTAATAATTTCCATCAATGGAATATTGTGGAAATATAATTCGTTGTCCTCTGTGCGGAATTCGTCTTGAGGAAATTCGAATGTTTGGTCTATTAAATCGCTATACTTGTTCTTCATTTTGATAATCTGATTTAATTGGATTGTTGATTTTTGTTTAATCTAAATTACTTGAATTGCTTTTTAAACTGCGATGCAAAGTTACTAAAAAAAACAATACGATAGCAAACAATTTTATATTTTTTTTATCGTTATTGGATAAAATAGAAAATAAATTTTGCTATGTGGTATTTTATAATAGGAATAATAATATTGTATGTTGCATATCGTCTGTGTGTTAGCATAGTGTTTCCAAAGATGAGCGAACGCAGCCTTAAAAAATATCGTAAAGATTTTTTTAAGAAAAATCAGCATATCAATTCGGATAAATTTCCACCTTTAAAGGGAAATAAAGATTAGATATTTGTCTTTTTTGAGGTATTTATGTGATGTGTTTTCTTTGTTCGAAGTGTTTTTTTATTGCTAACTTTAGAGGATAATAGAAAGTTTAGTGCCAACTCATTTGTTGTATTTTAGGTAACTTCTAAAAATTCCACGTTCAGAGCAAATGTTTATTTTTTTTATTTTTTTACAGAACTTTTGTGTTGTTGACTTCGTCGAAGTTGCTAACGCTCGAAAGAGTTAATGCTGAGGCATTGCTCTTTACTCGCTTAATCGCAATTTTGTGTTTTTTTTACCGAAATCTTTCTATTAAAAAACACAAATCACTTGCAAAGAATTTTTAGAAATTGCCTTTATTTTCTTTTTAGGTAATCTCAAAAAAATCTTTGCAAGTAATTTTTAGAAGTTGAGTACATAGAAAAGTTTTTGGAAAAAGATAAGCACTTACTCAGAGGATGGATTTCTTGAAAGTTGTTTTAAGTCATTAATAAAGTTATCTTATATTAACGTTTTCTTGTTTAACTTGTATATTCAGCTATTTGTTCGCAAAAAGTTTTTTTTGAGAAAATATTGAAGTATGTGAGAGATATTCTTCTAAATGCTTGATTATTAGCATGAGCTAATTTTCTTAAAAATAAGTTGATGTTGATTGTTTCCTCCATTTTAGCTTAAAAAAAATACTTCGAGGAGTTGTTTTGAGCGGGTGGCGAGGATTTTTTTGCGCGATGGCGATGTTGTTGCAACAATCAGGCGAGGAAATTTTATCTCAATCGCGACTCTTTTTTCCCTTTATCCTGTGCTTTTGAAGATTTTTATTTAACATTTTCGATTTTTCTTTAACTTTTTGTTGGGTTTATAATAGGGGTAGATGAAAAGAAAAATTTTCTTGGTTTTAACAAGTGTTGGAAGAATTTTTGCAGATAAAATAAAAAAAAAAGAATAAAATTTTGCTAAGTAATATAAAATGCGTATATTTGCAAATGATGAAATAAGGTGAAAGATAATATACGTTCTTGAAGATTAGATTGTTGTGAAGAATAACCCTTCTATATTATATATTGTATGCTTGGATATTTGTGTATAGGGTAACAAATAATGTGAGAAATTAAATAATTTGAGATAATAAAACACTATGTAATTAAAACCGATAGGCTGAGATGGTATATAATATCAGCGAATATAAAAATGAAAAAAATATTTCTTGTTTTAGGATGTGCACTACTTGTGGCAGCCACATCGTGTAGCAAAAAAAGCGTGCCTGTAGCATCTGGAGATGTTGAAGTAGAAGTACCTTGTTCAGGTCCTGAATTTCGTACAGATAAAAAACATCTTAGATATTCGGCCGTAGGTCTTTCGGGCGATATAAACATGGCAAAGAAAAAAGCAATGGCTGAAGCATCGGCAGGTCTTGCCAGTGTGATGAATAGTTTGGTGGAACGTGTGGCTACAAACTATGTAAACTCATATCAAGTAGGTGAAACCGAAGAAGGTAAACAAAAATTCGAAGATATGGCAAAGATTGTTGTAAAACAAAAACTAACGGGAATAAGCGTTATATGTGAAAAAACCATGAAAACTCCCGAAGGAAAATACAAAGTGTATGTTGCCATAGAACTTGGTGGTGATGAACTTTTGGAAGGTATCAATAATTCGATATCGCGTGGCATAAGCAACGATACAAAACTACGTATTGATTACGACTACGATAAATACAAAAATGAATTTGAAAAAGAAATGGAAAAATTAGAAAGAGGTATATAATTATTTCCGATTGCATAAGAGACGCATATCTCATTGGTATGCGTCTCTGCATTTTGAAAAAAAGACGTTGATAAAGGCTATAACTAAACACATTTTAAATGTCGGCTTGAAAAATAGTTGATAAAAATAAATTGAATATTAAAGACATAGGGATAATAAAATGAAGAAGTTTTTGTTATTGTTGATAATTGTTTTTGGAGGTGCTATCGAAAATATTTTTGCACAAACTCTTACAGTTGCAGAAATTAAATCGAGTGGGGAATACTTGTGGGGCGAAGGCAAAGGCTCTACATTTAACAAGGCCGACAAGGAGGCATTGAGTGCTTTGGTGTCGCAACTTTCTGTTTCGATACAAGTGGGTTTTGAGCAGTATAGCGAAGAAACAGAAGAACAGTACAAAGAAAGAGTGCAGTCGATAGTGAAAACTTATTCGAGTGCAAAGTTGAATAATACACAACGTTTGGTGATATCGGACGAACCTAATGCAGAGGTGATAAGATATATAGCCAAAAGCGAGGTGAATAAACAATATGAAAATCGTCGACGCAAGATAGTGCAGTATGTTATAGATGGCGAAAAAGCCGACAATAATGTGCAAGTGTCTGATGCTTTGAGATTTTATTATTGGGCACTTTGTCTTTTAAATTCATATCCTTATTCCGATACCGTAACTTATAATGGTAATTTGCTTAAAACATATATACCCACTAAGATAAATGGTGTTTTTAATGGTTTGGCAGCTCGTATAGGCAATATAGAAAAGGAAGAAAACAAACAAAGTGTTGAATTATTTATAACATACAAAGGTAAACCTGTGCAAAACTACGACTACACTTATTTTGATGGTATAAATTATTCAAACATTGTCAGCGCCAAAGATGGTAGAGGAGTGTTAGAGGTGTCGGCTATGAACGAACTTAAAGATATTCGTTTGAGGAGTGAGTATGCTTTCGAAAACGAGGCAATGCTCGACGATGATTTGGCACAAGTATTTGAAGAGATGGACGAAGTGATACCGTTTCACAACAATAAGGTAACGGTGGAAAAAGACAAGGTGGAAGAAGTTAAAGAAACATTGGTTCAAAAACATGAGGAACAGAAAACCAACGAAAAAGAAGTGTTTGAACAATTGACAGACAATGGCGATTATTTGAATGTGATGAAAGAATTGGAAAAGGCTATAAAGCAAAAGACTTACACAAATGTGAAACAATACTTTACCGAAGAAGGATATGCAATGTTTAATTCGCTTATGAATTATGGAAATGCCAAATTGTTGACAAATGAAGGTTATTCGTTTTACACAACCGACGATGGTGTTATATGTCGCAGTATGCCAATGCGTTTTAGCTTTAAAGGGAACAAAACATTCATAGAATCCATTGTATACGAATTTGACCAAGACAAGAAGATAAAAACGTTGTCGTTTCAACTCGAACAAGAAGCTGTAGCCGATATATCCAAACAGGATCGTTGGAGCAAAAAGGCTAAGCACGTGCTTATTCGTTTTTTGGAAAACTACAAAACAGCTTATGCTTTAGAACGTCATGACTATCTTACTCAAATATTCTCGGAAGATGCATTGATAATTGTAGGGTCTATAGTGGAAAAGAAACCACAGGCTTTGGATAAACAAATAATGCTATTAAACGAGAAAGATATAGTTTTTAACCGTTATAGCAAAACCGAGTATATGAAGAACTTGGAACGTTGTTTTGCACGTAACGAGTTTATCAACTTGCGTTTCACCGAAAACGAGATAAAAAAAGCATCGTCTGGAAAAGAAGTGTATGGTATACAGATTAAGCAAGATTATTTTTCTTCGACATACGGCGATTCGGGATATCTGTTTTTGGCAGTGGACTTAGAAGTGGCCGATAAGCCGGTTATTCATGTGCGTACTTGGCAACCTGAGCGTGACGAAGAAGGAAAGATATTCAGTTTTGTAGACTTTAATTGGGAATAATTTAAATAAATACTTGTCGATATGAAAAGGATATATGTATTATTATTGGCTATATGTTCGTTTGCAGTATCTGTTGCACAAGAAGATGAAATGAATATGAGTTTCGAAGAGTTTTCGAAACGAGCCAACTCAAATTTTTCGATGTTCGAAGACGAGCAAAATAGGAAAATGGACGAAATGAGACGTAAAGCCAACGAAGAATTTTCGAGAATGTTGGGTCGTCCGTGGGAATCGTACGAAACAGAAAAACCTATGGAAGCTCCTGTTAATCCCGAACCTCCAAAACCCGAAGTAAAAACTCCGCAAGATGAAGATACTGAGGATGAATTGGAATTTGAGATAATAATACCTATGCCCGAAGAATACGAAATGCCCGAGCCTATGGCTCCTATAGTAAAACCCGAACAATCGGCAAAGGCTTATTTTAATTTTTCGTATTATAATACTCCTTGCAGAGTAGAAGAAGTAGACAACGAAGTGTATTTTACTTTAAATGACATATCCGAAAAATCGGTGGCAAAGGCTTGGAACACATTGTCGTCGGCCAAAACAGATATCCTTATTGCCGATTGTTTGAAATTAAGAACAGATTTGAAACTATGCGATTGGGGGTATATAACACTCGTAGATACTTTGACAAACAAATTGTTGTCCGGTAAAAGAAACGAAGCAGTATTGTTGCAGATGTATATACTCACTCAATCGGGATACAATGTGCGTATAGCCAAAAGCGAAAACAAACTTTTGATACTTCTTCCTGCCCGCGAACTATTATATAATTACTCCTACCTAACATTAGGAGACGAAAAATATTATGTGTTAGATGATGACGACAATTCGTCATACAAAGTGTTTAACTATGCATTCCCTAAAGAGAAAACATCATCGTTGCAAGTAAACAGTATTCCTAAGTTCATGCCTAAAACCACACCTACAAGACGTTTTGTTTCAAAGAAATATCCTCAAGTGGAAGTGGAACTCTCGGTAAACAAAAGTCTTGTTGATTTTTATAATGAATACCCACGTAGCGATTGGGATAACTATGCACGTGCTTCGCTTAGCGATGATATAAAAAAGATATTGTATCCAAAACTAACACAGCAAATAAAAGGAAAATCGCAAAAAGATGCTGCTAATATATTGATAGACTTTGTACAAACTGCCTTTGAATATCAAACCGATGATGTACAGTTTGGATATGAACGTCCTTTGTTTGCCGACGAAACATTCTTTTATCCTTATAGCGATTGCGAAGACCGTTCGATACTTTTTTCGATATTGGTGCAAGACTTGTTGGGACTTGATGTGGTGTTGCTTAACTATCCCGGACATTTGGCCACAGCAGTCCATTTCACCGAAGATATTGCAGGCGATTATATGACTATCGACAATAAGAAATATTTGGTTTGCGACCCTACCTATATAGGTGCCTCTATAGGTGACGCTATGCCTAAATATAAAACTGTGTCGGCAAAGGTTGTGAAGATAAAGTAAGTACTATAATATATATGAAAGATGAAAAAAGTAGCTTTGATAGTAATATTATTGAGTGTTAGCAATATGGTTTGTTCGCAGTCCGATTGCACAAACTACGATTCTATTGGCGACTACACAACAGCTTTTTCTTGTTATATGTCTGATACGTTGAATCCGCATAAGCAGTATAAAATAGGTGAATATTATTACGAGGGCAAGGTGGTTGACAAAGATTATAATAAAGCAGTGGAATGGTTTACCAAATCGGCAAATGCCAACGACTCTGATGGTCAAAATAATTTAGGATACTGCTATCGTAGGGGCAAAGGGGTGCCGCAAGATGATAAAATGGCTGTATATTATTTTACTTTGGCAGCAAACAACAACAATAGTTTTGCCCAATACAACCTTGGTTGGTGCTACGAAAATGCCAAAGGTGTGGAACAAGATTTGGCAAAAGCTGCATATTGGTTTGAGAAAGCAGCCGAACAAGGTGATGTTACTGCACAATTATATATAGGTAACTATTATTTTACGGGCATGGGTGTAGAGCAAGATATTACCAAAGCTGTGTATTGGATGGAACAAGCCGCAGTGCAAGGCGACCCCACAGCTCAATACAAACTTGCTTCGGTATATGAACAGCAAAACGACAATGAGAAAGCCGATTACTGGTATTCGTTTTCTACCAACGATGAAGTGTATTCCACCAAGATGGAGTTGATACAAAATGTGGCTTCTACCATGGGTAAAGAAGATAGAAACTTTGAAGAAGATGTAAAGATGTATATGAAAGCCGCCGAACGAGGATACGATAAAGCCCAATGTAACTTGGCATTATGTTATTTTCAAGGTTTGGGTATCGAAAAGGACTATGGCAGAGCAGTAGACAACTTTATGAAAGCGGCAAATCAAAACAATGCCACTGCTCAGTATATGCTTAGCGTATGCTATCAAAGCGGGGCAGGGGTAGAAAAGGACGACAAGCAAGTGGTATATTGGAGTCAAAAGGCAGCCGAAAATGGTAATGTGTCGGCTATGTATAATTTGGCCAACTGCTATTATTATGGCAGAGGAATAGAAAAGGACTACAATAAGGCTTTGGAATGGTATAAAAAAGCCGCCGAAAAAGGACACGAAAAAGCAAAGAAAGGTATAAATAACACACTAAAAAAACTAAACGATGAATAAAAAGACACTATTATTTATCATGCTGATATTGGGTAGCATGGCAACTATAGCTCAAAAAATAGAAGTAAAAAGTTTTGAGCGTTTGGATAGAGATATGGCTGCACGAATGGCGAAGGTAACCGATGTAAATGGCGACCTTTGTGCTATACTGAAGATAGAAACTATAGAAAAAGGATTTGAGTTTAGCGGCTGTATTATAGAAAAAACCGAACAAAAAACAGGTGAAATATGGGTCTATGTGTCGCCGGGGGTTAAGTTCTTGACCATAAAACATCCCAATTTCGGTGTGCTCAGAAACTATATGTTTCCTCAAACTATCGAGGGTGGAACGGTGTATATTATGAAGTTAAGAACAGTGGGCGCCAATCAAAATGTGGTAACAGACAACTATTTAGTAATCAGAACACAGCTGCCCGAAGCCAAGATATATATCGATGATGCCTATGTGGGCAATATGGAAGCAAGCAGCTATTTGCCCATAAGCCAAGAACACACATATAGGGTAGAAGCCTTTAATTATCACACAGTGGAAGGAAAGGTGATGCTATCGGAAGAAGAAAAAACCGAATTGAATATAGAACTAAAGCCGGCTTTTGGATATTTGCAAGTAAACACAACACCAAACGATAATGTTTCGATAGAGATAGACAATAAAGCCTATAACGACCCTTTGCCATTTACAATTCAGGTGAGCAGTGGGGTTCATAGCATACAAGCTTTTAGGCAAATGTATAAAGCCGTTCAGCAACAAGTGGTAGTGCGTGATGGCGACACAGCCAAGGTGAACCTTACATTAGAGCCAAACTTTGCCGAAGTGCAACTGACAGCTACCGATGCTGATGCCGAACTATATGTAGACAACATCTATAAAGGAAAAGGAAGCTGGAAGGGACAAATTGTAACCGGTAACCATAGAATAGAAGCCCGTAAGAATGGCTGTCGCACTTATGGAAAAACTCTCAATGTGGAAGCAGGAAAAAATGTAGAAGAACGTTTCCCAAGCCTTGAACAAGCATTCGGAAAATTGAATATAAATACAACTCCTATAGGTGCAAATATACATATAGATGGCAAAAAGTATGGTACTACTCCCAATGTTATTCAAAACATTCTTGTGGGAAAACATCATATACGCTTGAGCAAGAAAGGTTATATCTCTATTTCCGATACCATCAATATAAAAGAAACAGGTATAACTACCTACACCTTTGAATTGATTCAAGGACAAGATAAAGAAGATGATAATATAATAAATATACAAATAGCCACAGGTCAAGCAGGCGACAAGATATATATCGATGGCAAATATATAGGTCTTTCGCCTATAGAGGCTTACCCTCTTATGGTGGGCAAACACAAAGTGGAAGCCGAACGAAATGGACAAAAGTTGAACAAAGACATAGATGTGGCAAGAAACGATGACAACGAAATGAAAGTGCAGATAGATTTTCCGACTCCCGTTACTCAAGATGTTGTCGACAATAATTCTGCCGCACCCGAAATATCGGAAGAACAACTAAAAAAGCCTTATCGCGAAATCAAAAATAGGTTTTTCTTTACAGGAGAGTATTTGTATACACCTATAGACTCACCCAAAAATACATACGGCTTCACTATTGGAAGCATCAAAAAAGAATCGCTTGGTTGGTATTTCAGCGTGTTTAGTAACTTCGACCACACAGGAATATCGATCACCGACAAAGTAGTCGGCGATAAAATAAACAACTATAACTATACCGGTGAAACGGCTATTACGCGTTTAGGCGGAACATTGGGTATGCTTATTGGGGGCAGAACTCTATACTTCAAAATGGGGGTAGGCTACGGAATGCGTACACTTTTGTGGCAAAGAGATAATATGGAATGGGTGATTATTGACGATAGTTCATTCGAAGGCTTCGAAGCCAATATGGGATTTCAACTTATGCTTTGGCGTTTCGTTATTTCGGCCGACGTGATTATCCCTATCAATGGATTGGATATTGATGCAGGAACTATTTATTACGAAGCTCGCTTGGGGGTCGGTTTCAATTTTTAGGTGACTTCTAAAAATTAAAATATAGATTATCAATAATATAGATATAAAATTCTCGTTATTATATAAAATAAAAACAATACAATAATGAGACAGTATAAAGAGCATGGCAATGTTAGCCTTTTTGATACAGAAATAACACTACAAAAATTATCACATTTAGGTAATCCATTAGAAAAATTATCGAGTGTTATTGATTTCGAAATGTTTCGAGAACGACTTGAATCAAAATTGCTGAATAACAATAAAAAGAATAATGCAGGAGCCAAACCATACGATGTAGTAATGATGTTTAAAATCATAATACTGCAAAAGTACTACAATATAAGTGATGAACAAACAGAATATCAAATAAATGATCGTACCAGTTTTAAAGATTTCCTTGGACTGTCTAGTGGAGATAAAGTTCCTGATTCAAAAACCATCTGGCTTTTTAGAGAACGTTTGACAGACAATGGACTTGGCGAAATATTATTTCATGATTTTGTCAACACATTGACAGAAAAAGGATTAATTTTTAATGAGGGTCAAATGATAGATGCTAGTTTTGTGCTAGCACCAAAACAACGGAATACTTGAGAAGAGAACGAAAAGATAAAGAAAGGAGAAGGCAAAGACCTATGAAATGATA
>JAFWZP010000118.1 GCA_017522255.1 Bacteroidales bacterium
CTCTGCACATATTTGCCATACCCATAAAATTGGTGTTCATTTGCAAGGCTATCTCCTCGTCGGTGGCCAATTCTATGCACCCCCCTATTCCCATACCTGCATTGTTGATAAGAACATCTATCCTGTCCTCTTTTTCCAAAATATGGTTTATTGCTTCGGCTATGCTTTGGCTGCTGCATACGTCCATTTTAAGCATATTGATGTTTTTATCTGTCATTTCTTTTCTGCTTGTACCATATACCTTGTATCCCTTTTTGGCAAGGTGTTTGGCTGTGGCTTGTCCAAATCCCGACGAAGCTCCTGTTATAAGCACAACTTTATTCATATTTTTTCTTTATTTGGTTTGCAAAGATACTACTTTTATTTCAAATTACGGCTGATTTTTTCCAATAAAAAATAATTTGCTACTTTTATAACCAAAATATCAAAATAAAGTTGTAACTTTGTAAGTTTCATTTAAGTGAAAAAATATGTTTAAATAAAATATATTTCAAGTTATGAATGCAGGCGATAAGTTAATAGAAAAATTAGATGCGTTTATACGCAAATATTATAAAAATCAGTTGATTAAAGGTGTATTATATACCATAGGATTGTTGCTGGTTCTCTTTATTTTGATGAGTGTATTTGAGTATTTTGGTTACTTTGGCACTACAGTAAGAATGTTGTTATTTTGGTCATATTTGGTTGTTTCTTTATACTTTTTGATGCGTTATGTGCTACTACCGCTATCCAAAATGTACAAAATAGGTCGTAGAATATCCTACCATCAAGCAGCATCAATTATAGGCAAGCATTTCCCCGAAATAAGCGATAAACTACTCAACCTCTTGCAGTTAAAAGAATTATCCTCTACTATGGCTGATAGCGATTTGTTGGAAACTGCCATTATGCAAAAAACCTCTGCCCTATCGCCTATCCCATTTGCTAAAGCCATTGATTTAAAGCAAAATAAAAAGTATTTAAAATATGCGACAATCCCTCTTTTGGTTTTGTTGCTCTTGCTTGTGGCAGCTCCCTCGGTTATAAAAGATTCTTCAGGAAGAATAGTTAATTATTCTACTTATTACGAAAAACCTGCTCCTTTTACCTATCATATTGTCAACGATTCGCTTAATGCTTTACAGCAAGAAGATTTTCTTTTGCAAATAAAAATAGAAGGCAACGATATACCAAACGAAGTCTTTATAGTAATTGATAATCACGAATATAAAATGAACAAATTAGACAAAACCACTTATAGTTATTTGTTCAAAAATGTTCAACGCACACATGATTTTTATATGAATGCAGTGGATGTAAGATCCAAAACATATACTCTTAATGTATATCCAAAACCTGTTATTGTAGACTTTAGTGTAAAACTCTTATATCCCTCATATACCGGAAAAGCTCATGAAAATGTAATGAATATTGGTGATTTATCGGTGCCGGAAGGTACTACCGTGGAGTGGCTGTTTCAAACTCGTGATGTTGATGATTTTTATTTTATCATAGACTCTGTTATGCAGAGGTTTACGCCAAACGAGAATGGTAGACTTACGGTGTCGAAACGTTTTTTGTCGTCGGTAAACTATGGTTTTTATTCTTCTAACGATTATATACCAAGTACCGATACCTTGAACTATTCAATATCAATCATCTCCGATGCTATGCCTATGATAGTGGCTATGGAGGCAAAAGATTCGTTGCAAAGTGGTCGTTCTTTCTTCAAAGGACGTATAAAAGATGATTATGGGTTTTCCAAACTACAATTCAAAATATCAAAAACTTCGGGACAAGATACTTCAAATAAGGTGTTTATAGAAAAAGATTTGCCTTTCAATGCGAAGGAACTTACACAGGAATTTTATTATTCAACCCTTTTTGAAGATATAGAAATATTGCCGGGCGATATAATAGAATATTATTTTGAGGTGTGGGATAACGATGGCATTCATGGAGCAAAATCGTCCAAATCGCAAATATTCGAGGTTAAAGTTCCCACAAAAGAAGAGTTGGAAACCATGCTCGACCAATCTACATTGGAAATTAACACCATGTCCGAAACATCTTTGTCGGAGATAAAAGATATGCAAAAAGATATTAACGATATGATACGTAAGTTAGTGGATAAGAAAGAGTTGACATGGCAGGATAAGAAACAGTTGGAAGATTTGGCAAAGAAACAAAATGAGATAAAAGAAGCTTTGCAGAAAATGCAAGAGCAGATAAAGCAAAACAATCAGTTAGAACAACAATATAAGGAACAAACCGAGTCGATAATAGAAAAACAAAAAGAGCTGGACCGACTTTACAATGAACTGCTATCCGATGAAATGAAAGCCATGATGGAAGAGATGAACAAACTAATGGAAGAAATGGATAAGAAGAAAGTGCAAGATGCTCTTGAAAACATGAAACTTAAGAACGAGAATTTAGAAAAGCAATTGGATCAGAATATCGAGTTGATGAAGCGTTTGGAACTCGAAAAGAAAATAGAAGATGTTATAAAAAAGACTGAAGATTTGGCCGAAAAGCAACGCAATTTATCAAAAGAAACAGAGAAATCTTCAAGGAAAGATGCGGAACGTTTGTTGGAAAAGCAAGAAAAATTGAACAATGAATTCGAGCAGATAAAGAAGGATATAGATGAAATACAGCAAAAGTTGAAGGATTTAGATGAATCATCGGAGTTTAAACGAAACAAAGATACCGAAAAATCGATATCCAACAAACAAAATGAAGCCTCCAAACAGTTGAAAAATAATAATAACAAAAAGGCTTCTGAACAACAAAAATCGGCTGCTGAAGAATTGGATAAAATGTCGGAACAATTGGCAGAAGCACAATTGGATATGCAACAAGAAGAATTGGCTGAGGATGCTGAACAAGTACGACAGTTGTTGAAAAATTTAGTAACACTATCTTTTGAGCAAGAACGACTTATATCTGAGCTGAATGCAATACAGATACAAGACCCGAAATATCAGGAGATAATAACTGCAGAAAATAAGATTAAAGATGACTTTAAAACTGTTGAAGATTCGCTTAGGGCAATGGCTAAGAGACAGATAAAGGTAGCTGCGGTTATAAATAAAGAATTGGAGAATATCAATGTTAATGTATCCAAGTCTATGAAAGGTTTACTTACCATGAATCAAACCTTTTATGGAACTTCTAAAAATTTAGGTGCTGCTACTTCGATGCAGTATGCTATGATGTCGTTTAATAATTTGGCATTGGTTTTAGCAGAGTCGTTGGACGATATGCAATCTCAAATGCGACAAAACAGTCAGAAAAAGAAGTCGGGAAGTTGTAAAAATTCAGGTAGTTGTAGCAATCCCGGCAATAATAAATCCGGCAAAGGTAAACCGCAGTCAGCCAAGTCGATGAAAGAACTTCAAGATGCACTAAACAAGCAAATGGAAGCTATGAAAAAACAACTTGACAAGCAAGGTAAACAAGATGGACGAGGCAAAATAGGTCAAGGAAGTAAAATGAGTGAAGAATTTGCACGTATGGCAGCACAGCAAGAACAAATACGTCGTATGATGCAGAAATATGGCGAGGAACTAAAGCAGGGTAGTGGCGGTAAGTTAGGAAAAGAAGTAGATAATTTGTTGAGACAGATGGAACAAACCGAGACAGAATTAGTAAATAAAACCATAACTAAACAAACTCTTATGCGTCAGCAGCAGATTATGACTCGGTTGCTAGAACACGAGAAAGCCGAAATGCAAAGAGAGAAAGAACAACGCAGAGAAAGTCGTGAAGCTGAAGATGTTTTTCAGCATTCGCAAGGCGATTTAGATGAATATAACAAGTTAAAACAAAAGGAACTTGAACTATTTAGAGATGTTCCTCCGTCGTTTACAAATTATTATAAATCAAAGATAAACGACTATTTCTATAAGTTGGAAGATTGAATTGACAAAAGATAGTGTAAAAAATATTCTAAACTAATTTGTGTTGCTAAGAAAAATAATGTATCTTTGTAAATTGTTAAGTAAAATTGTAATGTATGGAACGTATTGTTATTCAGTCTAATGTGTCTAATTTGGTTCAGATAGAACAATTTCTGGACACTGTTTGTGATAATATGAATATTCATAACTATTATGCTACGATATCGATGGCAGTGTTGCAAGCTGTTGAAAATGCAATAGTTCATGGGAATAAATCAGATGAAAGCAAGCGAGTATCCATTAAATGTTCTAAGTGCAGAGGTGGTATATCCTTTGTTGTTGAAGATGAAGGAGATGGTTTTGATTATAAGGATTATGTAGGTTTTCCGATGGAAAGTGGAGTAGGGGAAGGTGTATTTTTAATGAAAACATTGGCTGATTCTTGTGTTTTTTCGAAGGGTGGTAGACGAGTGAAGTTGGAATTTATGATACAAGGAATAGAGCAAGCTCGTTCGTTGGAACGAGTGGCTACATTACGACGTTTCTTTGAAACAAAGAAGATTAATGTTTAATAGAATATGTAAATAATGATAATAGAAAGCGAGCGACAGTTGATTGTATTACTGCCGGTCGCTTTTTCTGTGTAAAACTAAAACTATAAAAATATGAATCCTATATTTAATACAGTTTTCAAAGCTTTAGCCGTAGGGTTAGGAACTGCGGTGTTTGTACTTTCGGTTATGAAGGTTGATATGGCTACAGATAGTTTGTTTATGATGTTGGGTATGGCGGTAGCGTGTTTGGGACTTTCTATGTTTGATCAAAAAGATAATAAAGATAATTCAGGGCAAAATTAAAACTCGTTTTATTGCAATATGGCAAGTCGATTACTCGAAAAGAATAATATATTTAAAGGAAAACGACTTTAGAACATGGTGGTTTGATTGTAATATTGTTTGTTACAGTTGTTTATGTGGTTTGTTGACTTGTTCTGTATTTAGAACTAAAAAATGATTTGGACTAAAATATAAAAATAATGGCAATACATTTTTCAATAGAGAAAGAAGGCTTCAAGTTGAAGGATAAAATGAAAATAAAAGCTTGGATTGCTTCGGTGATAAAAAAAGAAGGTAAGCGTCTTGGTGATATTGCATATATGTTTTGTGACGACGAACAGGTGTTAGAAGCAAATATCTCTTACCTTGACCATGATACTTATACCGATATTATTACTTTCGATTATGTGGAAGGAGATGTCGTTTCGGGAGATATACTCATAAGCGTGGATAGAGTGAAAGAAAATGCTAATTTATTTCAATGCTCTTTCGAGCAAGAGTTACATCGTGTTATTATACATGGTGTATTGCATCTTTTGGGCGTGGGAGATAAAACCGACGAAGAGGCTACTACGATGCGTAAAAGAGAAGAAGAATCTCTTGTATTGTGGAATGAAATGAATATGTTTCACGAGAAACAATGATGATAAAGTGTAGAGAAATAAGAAGATAACATTGCTTGAATGATGCTAAAGAATATAAAATATGATTTGGGAAAAATATGAAGTTGTGGTGGTAGGTGCCGGTCATGCTGGAGCTGAAGCAGCAGCTGCTGCTGCTAATTTGGGTGCAAAAACATTGCTGATAACTCAAAATTTGGATGCTATTTGTCAAATGTCATGTAATCCTGCTATGGGTGGAGTGGCAAAAGGTCAAATAGTAAGAGAGATTGATGCTTTGGGCGGATATTCGGGAATAGTAACCGATAATACTATGATACAATTTAGAATGCTCAATCTATCCAAAGGACCTGCTATGTGGAGTCCTCGTGCTCAAAGCGACAGAATGCAGTTTTCGATGATGTGGCGAAATATATTGGAACATATTCCAAATCTTTCTTTGTGGCAAGACGAAGTTATAGGTGTAAAGGTAAATCAAGGTGCTGTAACAGGTGTTTATACCAAGATGGGTGTTGAAATATCTGCCAATGCAGTGGTTTTGACCAATGGTACGTTTTTGAACGGATTGATACATATAGGCGAAATGTCGTTAGAAGGCGGTAGAATAGGGGAGTATCCTGCATTAGGATTATCTAATCAGCTGAAAGAACTTGGATTTGAAGTAGACCGCCTTAAAACCGGTACGCCTGTGCGTGTAGATGGCAACACGATAGATTTTTCGCTTTTAGACGAGCAAAAAGGTGATGCCTCGCCAGGGAAATTTTCGTTCACAGATACTCCTATATTGAAAAATCAACGTTCATGCTATTTGGCTTATACTAATGAAAAGACACATGATATATTGCGAACCGGATTTAGCAAATCGCCATTGTTTACAGGACGTATACAAGGGCGAGGACCGCGTTATTGCCCTTCTATCGAAGATAAAATAGAACGTTTTGCAGGCAAGGATAGGCATCAGCTGTTTGTAGAACCTGAAGGTTGGAAATCTAATTCGTTTTATATAAATGGTTTTTCCTCATCGTTGCCTTTAGATGTGCAACTCGAAGCATTGCACTCAATTAAGGGGTTCGAAAATGCTCGGATATTTAAACCTGGTTATGCTATAGAGTATGATTATTTTCCACCTACGCAACTTACTTATACTTTGGAGACCAAAAAAGTGGAAAACCTCTACTTTGCAGGGCAGATTAATGGTACTACAGGTTACGAAGAGGCTGCTTCGCAAGGGTTGGTTGCTGGTATAAATGCTGTGTTGAAGCTGAACGGCAAGCCATCGTTTGTTATGAATCGTACACAGTCCTATATAGGAGTCTTGATTGATGATTTGGTTACAAAGGGCGTAGACGAACCTTATCGTATGTTTACCTCTCGTGCCGAGTATCGTATTTTATTGCGTCAGGACAATGCTGATGTGCGTCTTACTCCATTGTCATACGCTATGGGTTTGGCATCGGAGGATCGAATGCGTAGGGTAGAGGATAAGTTGAAGTATTCTGAAAGTTTGATGAAATGTGTCAGAGATACATCGGTGATACCGTCGGAGGTGAACGATGTGTTAGAGCAGAAAAGTACTCCAAAGATAGATCAAAAGGTGAAAATGTTGAATCTTTTGTTGCGTCCGCAAGTGGATATAGATGACCTTTTAAAGATGTCGCCTGCTCTTAGAGAAGTTTGCAACTCTATTCCCGATGCCAGACGAGCGGAAAGTTTGGAGTATGCTGAGGTGTTGTTGAAATATCAAAACTATATAGACAAGGAGCAGGAGGTGGCTGATAGACTTTTGAAGTATGAAAATATGCCGTTGAAGGAGGATTTTGATTACTTTTCGCTTCAATCTATATCATACGAGGCAAGAGAAAAACTGACCAAGATGAAACCCAAAACAGTGGGGCAGGCATCGAGGATTAGTGGTGTGTCGCCTGCCGATATATCGGTTTTGATTATCTATCTTAGTAGGTAGGATAGGGTAGGGGATAATTGCAGTATGTGTGCTTGTTTCACGCGAAACATTTGATGTAAGTATCATAGAGTATGGATTTTGGGAGGGCTTGAATGGGTAAAAGATACTTCGAATATGGCATTTGTTACTATATGGTGGCAATAGTCCTTTTTTTGATATATAAACATCATAGAGTATGATGTTTGGAATAATTGATAAACGAAATAGTAATTAATAAAAATAGAATAAAGAAAAATATTATGGCAACGAAAAAAGATTGGTTTTTGGCTACACGACCATGGTCGTTCCCGGCTTCTACTATGCCGGCATTGGTAGCAGTATCGTATGTGTTTTTGACGAATAGTGATAATTTGTCGGCAGTAAATTGGTGGTTGGTTATACCCATATTTTTGGGTGTGGTGTTCTTTCATTCTGCCGGTAATCTTATAAGCGATTATTTCGATTATAAGCATGGCGTGGATACTCCAAACAATATTGGCAACACAAATATGATGATCATTAATGGAGTTTTTTCGCCTAAAACCATACTTAGTTATGGTTTGGTGCTTCTTGTTGTCGCTTCCATTATTGGAATAATTCTTACTTTGGTTGCAGGGTGGCAGTTGCTCGCAATTGGAGGTTTGGGATTTTTGCTTACGGTGTTTTACTACAAATTGAAGTTTAATGCTCTTGGCGATTTGGATATATTCATTGTTTTTGGAGTTTTGATTGCTCTTGGCACTTCATTTGTGCTTACAGGAGTGTTGGATTATTCGGTGCTTTTAATATCGGCACCTACAGGATTTTTGATTACGGGTATACTCCATGCCAACAATACAAGGGATATTGAAAACGACACCTCTGCAAATATCTCTACTCAGGCATCGGTGTTGGGAGTGAAAATGTCGCAAATTTATTACACTTTGCTCGTTGGTGGAGCATATATCATGGTTGCGATTTTGGTAGCTGTAGGAGTATTATCGTGGATATCGTTGGCAGTAGTGCTTTCGCTGCCAATTGCAATAGGAAATATCAAACGTATGGCTGCTCACAAACAACCCACCGATATTGCAGACCTCGATGGAAATACTGCCAAGTTGGTTATGATATTTTCGTTACTTTTATCTATCGCTAACTTTATAACGGCTCTTATTTGATGAAAAAATTAGTTATATCAATAATAGTGGCTTTTCTCCTGTGGACTATAATGTTTTCGCCATGGACTAAGGAATATGTACATTTTTGGACGACTATGTCTGTTTCGGCTGTTTTGCTTATTTTTTTATCATTTATTTTTTATGGAAAAGAGATAAGAAAAAGTATATGGTGGTCGTGGAAAGATGTGGGCATAGGTGTGCTATCAGCCGTAGTGCTTTGGGGTATATTTTGGCTTGGCAACTATTTTTCCACTCTTCTCTTTCCTTTTGCCGAAGCACAGATAGGTGGAATTTATAATATGAAGTCTGGCGAAAATTATTGGATTGTGGGACTATTATTGTTGTTTGTAATAGGCCCTGCCGAAGAGATATTTTGGCGTGGATATGTGCAACAACGTTTAAATCAAAAATACTCCGTAATATTATCCACTGTAGTTGCTACAGTCGTATACACTTTGGTGCATATAGCTTCGTTCAACTTCATGCTAATAATGGCAGCTATGGTATGTGGTGCTTTTTGGGGGTTGATGTATAGTTGGAAAAAGAATTTGTTGCCACTTATTATTTCTCATGCTTTGTGGGATGTAGCGGTGTTTATTTTATTCCCAATAGCTTAAAGTTGTTTAGTAATGAAACAGAAAGTATATTTGTTTACCAAAACCGCGTTCGTAAGGGGTATGCAATGTAGGAAACTTATCTATTTGGATAAATATTGTTCTAAATTGCGTACTCCTCCCGATGCCGAAACATTGGCACGTTTCAAGAAAGGAAGAGATTTTGAAACTGCTTTTAAAGATTTGTTTCCTAATGCAATAGATGTAAAACAATATCATAAAATTGTATCAGAAAAGTATATCGATTTCACTCAAACTTGGTTGGAGAAAGAGGGTAAGGTGGAGTTGTTTGAAGCCGGAATACTTTACGATAAGGTATTGGTACTTACCGATGTGCTTCGCAAAAACGAAGATGGGTCGTACGATATTTTCGAAGTAAAGCATTCCGAGAAGATAAACAGTGCCATTGCATGGGATTTGGCTGTACAGTACTATGTGTGTAAGCATAAACTGCATAGAATAAATACTTTCAATGTAGTAACACGTGTAAATGAAACAGAGTTTCGTGTTGAGGATAAAAAAGAAGAATTGGAAGGAAAGTTAGATATTGTGCGTGCTCATATCAAGGAATTTGAAGAGATATTGCAAGGATTCGAACCCGATATTGAGATGGGAGAACAATGTCAAAATCCTTACACTTGCGATTTTATTAAGTACTGCACTGCTCAAAAACGATAGTTCGTTTTTTTTAGGCAAAAAGTTTTTTAGGCAAAAACCAAAATAAGAATTTTAATTGCTTAATAACATGATAGTTGATAAAAGGTTTGCTTTTACAAAAATTAAAAACGAGAATTTTGTTGCTTATTGATAGGAAAAAGTGTATCTTTGCACTATCAAATAAATACGATAATAAAATTAAAAAATTAATAATAAGATGATTACAAAGTTAGATGATGTTTTGGCTTTGGCCAAATCGAGAGGTAAAAAAAGATTGGTGGCTGCATACGCCAACGATTCTCACACTATAGGAGCTGTAAGTGCAGCTATTGATGCAGGTATAGTTGAAGCTACTTTGGTTGGTGATATCGACACTATTAAAAAAGTATGTGCCGAAGAAGGTATCGATGTAAACAAATTCGAATTGGTACAAGAAGCCGACGAAACCAAAGCAGGTGTTAAAGCTGTAGAACTTATCAACGAAGGAAAAGGCAACCTTTTGATGAAAGGGTTGTTGAGCACCGATAAATATATGCGTGCTATCTTGGCAAAAGACAAAGGTCTTATGCCCGGCAAGAAAAACGATATGCTTACTCACATGGCTGTATTTGAAGTGCCTGCTTATCACAAATTGTTGATAGCAAGTGATGTGGCTATTATTCCTGCTCCCGATATGAAACAAAAACAAGCTATCCTTAGCTACCTTATAAGCACTGCCAAGAGCTTGGAAATAGCTAATCCAAAAGTGGCTCTTATAGCTGCTACCGAACAAGTTAGTGTGGGTATGCCTGCATGTTCCGAAGCTGCTATCATCTCGATGATGAACAACCGCGGACAAATAAAAGGTGCAATAGTAGATGGTCCTTTGGCTTTGGACGTTGCTATAGATAAAGAAAGTGCTGAAATCAAGAAACTTAAAGGCGAAGTAGCAGGCGATGCAGACTGCTTGTTGTTCCCAAATATCGAATCGGGTAACGTGTTCTACAAAGCTTGTACCAAATTTGCAGGTGCCGAATTGGCTTGTATGGTAGTTGGTGCCAAAGTTCCTTGCATACTTTCGTCGCGTGGCGATAGCATGAAGACTAAACTTTATTCGATTGCTTTGGCTGCATTATCAGCTAAATAATAATAAGAAAAAACTTTTTGATACAGATAAGACAATGAGATAGGACTGATACATTTATTTCAGTCCTATTCTTTTTTAGGTGAAATAATATTATTGCTTATTATGGAAAGATTTTTTAAAGAAGCCGGATTGGCTATAACAGTATGCGATGCCGAAGGAAACATCATGGATATGAACGACAAGAGTGCTGCTACCTTCCTCGCCTCGGGTGGTTACGAACTTATAGGTAAAAGCCTTATGAACTGCCACCCCGAGCCAGCTCGCACCAAATTGCAAGATATGCTTGCAAACCCTCGCACCAATGCCTACACAATAGAAAAGAATGGTGTAAAGAAATTGATATATCAAACACCTTGGTACGAAAACGGCGATTTTAAGGGTTTGATCGAACTCTCGATGGTTATACCAATGGAGATGCCACACTACGTGCGTAAACCCGCAAAATAGTCCCTTGCAAGATGTTTTAAAGCTGACGGATATATGCTGTAAGAGGTATATATCCGTTGTTTTTTATTCCATCTTCAGTATTCTAACGAAACAACTCTGCGGTTTGCAACCCAAAACTCCCATACTTTTGACCCGTAACCATGGGAGTTTTGATGCCTAAACCGCATGGTTATAAATCTCACCCCTCGCAATTACCAAAGGTAAAGATTATTTTCTTTCAAACTCTTGAATAATAGTTGTTTCTGTGAATAGCGAAAAAATATATGTTAAAACCTTTTGCCATATAAAAAATAAGTTGTAATTTTGCACCCGCAAAACCACGAGATAGGTTTTGTATTAGAAAGGCATTTTTGCTGGATTCCTCAACTGTGATGAGCTTCGACAACTTACATAAGTTTTGTACAGGAATATAAGGCAAAACGATGCTTCATTGGTTGTATTCGTAAAAATACATACGATACCGACCTAGTGAAGCAATTCACTAAACTTATATTCGTATAAAATGGAAGTCGAAGTCCAACAGTTGGAATATGGTGGAAATGGATGGCTTCACTTTCTTATTACCCGTTTTTTTAGTTTCCCCCATCGAGCCGTGGGTAATAAATATTGATAACTATCTGATATGAAAGAATATTGTTATTACAGGCCTGAGTGGACAGTGGGAAGATATAATAAGAAAAAGCGTGTTGCTATTATGTATAACCTTATTGAAGGTTATAGCCATTTCTTTGAAGAATATTCTGCCGATGTTATAGGCTGTATTCTAAAAGTAAAAAGAAATGGTATGATAAAGGTATCTGAGATTACCCAAAGTACAGGTATTAGTGAAGAATCTATTATTTCATTCTTTGAAATACTCTATAATGTAGGATTATTGTTGAAAGACATTCCGACGGAAGAAGAAATAAAAAACTATCGTAAGATTTGTGCAGAGAGAAAGAAGTCTAGTTGTGTTCAAGAAAAAAGCACTAACGAAAAGTTGCCTATGGATATTTCTTCAGCAGAACGATCTTATTTTGATGCAGTAGAAAATGATTCATTGCTATCAACAGTAATGTTTGAATTGACATATAATTGTAGCGAAAAATGTATTCATTGCTACAATCCAGGTGCTACTCGCAATGATAGTGAAATTAGTTATCGCGGGCGACGAGAAGAGTTACAATTGGAAGATTACAAGCGGATAATTGATGAGTTGTATGAATGTGGGTTGGTAAGAGTTACTCTAACCGGTGGCGATCCTTTTTCAAAACCTATTATCTGGGAATTGATTGAGTATTTATATCATAAAGAAATAGCATTTGATGTATTTACGAACGGACAAAGCATAGTAGATAAAGTAGAAAAACTTGCTTCGTATTATCCTCATATAGTAGGAGTAAGCATATATAGCGGAATACCTGAGGAGCATGATAAAATAACCAGAATAAAAGGATCTTGGGAAAAGTCTATATCAGTTATTGAACGATTATCAGATTTATCTGTACCGATGAATATTAAGTGTTGTGTGATGCAACCTAATTTGCATAGTTATTATATGGTTGCAAATTTGGCGAAACAATATGGTACTGAACCGCAATTCGAAATAAATATTACCGACTCTAACGAAGGTGATAGGTGTGCCCGTCAATTAAGGTTGAGCGAGGCTCAATTAGAAATAGTTTTGAGAGACAATAATATCCCATTATACGTAGGTTGTGAAGCTCCTAATTTTGGAGGACAAGTAAAAGATATGAATACAAATGGTTGTGGGGCCGGACTTTTCTCATTCTGTATTACCCCCGAAGGTAATCTACAACCATGCTGTTCGTTTCCAATGATTTTAGGCAATTTAAAAAGACAATCATTTCAAAATATTTTGGAGAAGAATGAATATTTAGAAAAATGGAGACATGCTACATTGAATGAATATATCGAATGTGGTAAAAATGAATATTGTGCATATTGCAATCTGTGTCCGGGACAAGGATATATTGAGCATGGCGACTATCTTAAGCCGGCCGAATCCTGTTGCTATATGGCAAAGGTAAGATATAATCTTGCCCAAAAAATGATGAAAGGATATGATCCTTTAAATGGCAAAGAGTTTGTAGAAGCGTTGCATAAATTGCCTAAAAATAAGGTAGAATTGCGACGAATATATGATACAAAGGGATAAATGCTGCATCCCTCCCGCAGCTATAACAATTAAAATTTTACAACAATGGTAGTAGAATTGAACATCAGCAAATCAAGTAATGACACTTGTTTCAGCAACTGCCCAAAAAGTTTTGAAAGTTCGTGCGGTATAATGTACAGATCATCCTAATTGGGTAATTATAGGGGAATATCCATTATTCCCCTATATATTAATCAAAACACTAATATAATTTGTAAATGAATAGATTCTCAGCAAAAGAATACAATTATAAAATCCTTTTTAGCAGTAATAATAATATCGATATTTATCCTTATTTAGTTGATTCGACTGGTGATAAATCGATATATTCTATTGGTCCATTACATGGAAGAAGTTTTATTGTTTCTTGCAAAGGCGATAGATATATAGTAAGCAAAGGTAATGGTTTGAGCTATACGCAATACGATTTTCTATTTACAGGAGAATTATCTTCTTTAGGAGATGATACTTTGGGACTCCTACTATTGGAAGATGCAACCAGAGATTTTTTAGTAGGACAAGACGTAGCTAAATTAGGAGTAAAGATCAATCGGATGGAGTGTGTAATAGAATTAGATAAGAAATTGTTTCTTCCTAATGGCCATATACTCAATCCAATCTTGTTGCAATATTCAGTTGAATGTCCTTATCGAATTTGTGATGCTCCTTTTATGGATCAACAGCTATTGTGTTTGGAGATAGAAAAATGGGAACGTTATAACACAAAGAATTATAGAAAAAAGCACTTGATTGCAGCAGATGTAATGATTAACAATCTTCGGGTAATGCACGATAATAACATATTACACAATGCCATACACGAGCAAAACTATACATGGGCCTTAGAATTGCTGGATTTTGAACTTGGAAGAACTCCGAATCATCCATATAAAAAATCAGACTATGAACGGCATGTGCCAAGTTTGTATCATAGAGAGTTGTTTCAAACATACGTAATTATAAATTATATAGCATGGGTTTTGAATGAAGAAATTTCTTATAAAGAAATAGATAATTTATTTGCAGAATACGGATTTAATATCCAAAAATACAAACTAAAAGAAAATTATTATGGCAAAAATTAATATTTATGATAATTATTCTAGATTGTATAAGGGCAATTTCTAAAAATTCCACGTTCTAGGAAATTGAATTGATTACAGAAAGAACTTTTGCGTGGTTGACTTCGTCGATGTTGCTATCGCTCGAAATAGCTAATACTGAGGCATTGCTCTTTACTCGTTTAATCGCAACGTTTACGTTTTTTGCCAAAATCTTTCTATTTCTTTTTCAATCGTATAGCCCGCTATGCTCAATCAAAAGAAAGTAGAAATCTTTCTAGTAAAATTCCATAAATCACTTACAAAGTAATTTTTAGGAATTGCCTTAAAATGATTTAATAGTAAAATAATTAGATGGTTAAACTTAAAAATAGAAATTAAAATGTGGATAACAATTTTAGATTATTATTTAATAGGAGTTCTGGTAGGACTTGTTTTGTGTGTAATTTTTAATATCTTCTATTCAGCCAAAGGAAATTTGAAAGCTGTAAAATGGATAGATTTATTGCTTTCATTATTATCTTGGTTGATGGTATTATTATTCATAATTACATGTGTTAGGGAAGTGATTTTAGGATTCCCTGAATATGGTAAAGATTTGGAAGAATATGAATCAAAAAATAAATAATATAAAATACAATTTATGGAACAAATAAATAACATGAATTATGTGGATCTTGGTTTGCCAAGTGGAATAAAATGGGCTACCTGCAATATTGGAGCAAACAGTCCCGAAGAATACGGAGATTATTTTGTCTGGAACGAAATTGAAACTAAAGAAATGCAAACCGTTAGAAATTTCAAAACTGTAGTAAGAAAATTTCTAGGATTATCCAAAATCGATAAAAGAAAAAAAATTAGAGATAAAGCAAAAGCTAATTGGAGAGACAACTGGCGATTACCCACTAATAGAGAGATGGAAGAACTCGTAGATAAATGCACCTGGACATGGACTACCCAAAGCGGAGTAAACGGCTACAAAGTTATTGGTCCTAACGGCAACAGCATCTTTCTTCCTGCTGCGGGCTTATATTTCAGTGTGTCGGAGTTGCGCTACGCTAGAATAAGTGGCAACTATTGGAGTTCTACACCCAACGAGAGCAGTTATGACAGTGCTTACAGCCTGCACTTCATAAAAGATTTATTCAAGGAGGAGCACTATGTGCGTCAGGATGATCTCAGATATAAGTTTACGGTTCGTCTTGTGTCAGAATAAAGGCGAAGTCGCATTCGATTTATTTGATCATTCGATTTATTTAAGCGGAGCATTTAAAAGCTCCGCTTACCTCCGCAGAGTGGTCGATTTTATAGAAATAATACACTATTAATAGATTAAAAGTTGCGCCCGGCACGTATTTAGGGAAAAATAATGAAAAGAAAAATAGGAATACTATTATTTTTTATTCTAGGATTTGTTGTTATATCAATTTCATCTTGCTCATCTCAATCTGAAGAATACGATGAAATATTAGTAGAAGCCCGGAATTTTAAAAATACTTTATCAAATAATTACACAATATTGGCTGAGGTTATAGACTCTGCTGTTGCCAAAATCTATTATTCCTCCTATCTTAGCCAAAGAACCAGATATAGTTCAGATTGTGATATTCATGTATATGATATCCATACAAAAGTAAGTAAGGTGGTAGATTTTGAAATAGCACCAAAGGAAGGAGATCTCTCAGGCGGTTTAGGACATGGTATAATGTCTTGTTGTTATTATAATGGGAAAGTATTTTTCGATATTTATTGTGGATCGTCTCTTACTGCTTTCCCTGTAATAAAGTATATAGATATTTATACAGATAAAATAATAGATTTTTCAGGTGGCTGTATTGATAAATTAGAGAATGGAATATTATATACAAAAGAGCAAATGTCGTATTACGATGATAAAAAAAATGTAAATAACGAGAGAGAAAGATATATAGATTTGGGAGTAGCTGAGTTTTCATATAATCTCTAAATAAAATATTGACTTGACTAATTATAAATAAAATGAAAGATATAAATATGTTTATGTATAGTTTTAGATTTAGCAGATATATTATAGTTCTGTTTTTACTATTTTCTTCTGTTTCATGCGTTCCCTCAAAAGAAAGAGAAGAACAAAAAAGAATGGAACGATTGGCAAAATTGATTGTAAAGTCTCAAGAAAATAAAGCACGTTTGAGAAAAGAAGTCCTTAAAAATAATGAAGAATTTTATGCTATTCAAGAGAGAAAAACAAAAGAATATATAGAAGAACAAAGACGTATAGAAGAAGAACGAAGAATGGAGTATATGTGGCTTAATGGTAAGTGGAAAGGTACTTTTTATAATTCATATATTATTCTTCAGGTTGATTTTGAAGATGGAATAATAACATGGTATTCAACTGAAGGATCAGGTTGGAGCCCTTTTAGAATAGAAAATGATAGAATTTTATATAGCGATAATGGATTTTCAATGTTTTGGGATATAGATAGATGGGATAAACGAATAGGTGTTAGTAAAGATAATTTTTGGCTTAGAAAAATATCACGATAGTAATTAATTATTGATATAAGTACTTAAACACCTATATAATATGCTTTATATCTCTATCCAATAGATATTGTTCCGACAATGTGTATGGGATAAGTTTTATGCACGCAAAGAATAGAGCAAAAGGAAAATATTTTTGGTGATAGTGCGTTTCTGTATATAATTTTGCAATAGAAAATAGAATAATATTTATATGCTATGAATAGAGGTGAATACTTGGAAAACATCAGAAGTTCTTTTGTAGAAGATGTAAAAGGTATAATCAATACGGCACGGCAGACTGCTGTAAGGAGTGTGGATTTTTGCAGGGTGCAAATGTATTGGAATATAGGTAAGCGTATTTTTGAAGAAGAACAGCAAGGCAAAGAACGTGCCGACTATGGTTCGTATTTGATAAAGAACCTTGCCACTACATTGGAGCCTGATTATGGCACTGGATTTGGAGTTCGTCAATTAGAGCAAAGTCGCAAGTTTTATAGGATTTACCCAATTGCGAACGCACTGCGTTCGCAATTGAATTGGACTCAATATCGGTTACTTATACAAATAGGGGATCCGTATAAGCGTGAGTATTACGAATTGGAATCGGTCAATAATGGATGGACAGCAAGGGAAACCGAGCGGCAGATAAACTCGCAACTATACGAGCGTTTGCTATTAAGCAATGACAAGGAGGCTGTATTGGCAGTAGCCAGGCGGGAACGTTTGCCACAAACTCCGCAAGAGATTATCAAAGACCCTATGGTTTTGGAATTTTTGGGTTTGGAACGTAAGGCTGCATATTATGAGAAAGATTTGGAAACTGCCATTATTTCTCATCTTGCCGACTTTTTGCTTGAAATGGGCAATGGCTTTTCGTTTGTGGCAAGGCAGAAAAGGATATTGCTCGAAGATGATGAGTTTTTTGCTGATTTGGTGTTTTACAATCGTTTGCTTAGATGTTTTGTAGTTATAGAACTGAAGACAGGGAAACTTACGCATCAGGATTTAGGACAGTTGCAGATGTATGTAAACTATTACGACAGATGTGAAAAACTACCCGATGAAACCCCAACCATTGGTATTTTGTTGGGTACAAGTAAAAACGATACGGTGGTGAAAATGACTTTGCCCGACGATAATAAAACGATACTTGCTCGTGAATATCAATTATATTTGCCAACACAGGCTCAGCTGATAAATGAAGTAAATAGTGTAAAAATATCCCTCGAACAACAAAAAGAAGAATAGATACTTTTTAGAATAAAACTCTTTTATCCCATATATATTGTTTCGGTAATATATATGGGATAATTTGTTTAGATATATATGTTATCGGAGTAAGATATATGGGTAATTGTTCGCTGAATTTACCGCTGCGGAGCAAAAAAACTTTTATGTTTGTTCAATAAAATGATAATCTTTGCGTTATTAGCTCGTGTTTATTCTAGGAAAAGACGATAAATTATAGCAAAAAATGAATAAGGTATTAATGACATTGATAGGAGCTGCAGCATTGACAGTTGCTTGTTCCGGTTCTGATAATAAAGAGGTAAAAACCATAGAACCTGTTGATTATACAGCAGTTGATATTCCCGATTTTGTTGCCGATTCGGCTTATAGATATGTCGAGGAGCAGTTGGCTTTTGGTCCTCGAGTGCCTGGCACCAACGAGCATGACAAATGTGCCAAATATCTTGCCGGTAAGATGACGGAATGGGCTGATACAGTATATGTACAAGACTTCAATACAACGCTTTGGGATAATAGCACGGTAAAAGGATATAACATAATAGCCTCGTTTGATACCGATAATCAAAACCGTGTGCTTTTGGCTGCTCATTGGGATTCGCGTGCATACGCCGATCATGATCCTAATCCCGACAATCATCGCAAGCCTATACTTGGTGCGAATGATGGAGCGAGTGGAGTGGCTGTGCTTATGGAAATGGCTAGGAACATGAAGCTTAAACGTCCTGATGTGGGTGTGGATATAATCTTTTTTGATGTAGAAGATCAAGGTATTCCTGAGTTTGAAAGCGATTATAGAGACAATACTTGGTGTTTGGGTTCGCAATATTGGTCAAAAACTCCTCATACTATGTTTTATCGTGCCAAGTATGGTATATTGCTTGATATGGTGGGCAATGCCAACCCTCGTTATACCAAAGAGGAGGTGTCGCGTACTTTTGCTCCCGGACTTATGGAGAAGGTGTGGAATGTGGCTAACCAACTTGGATATGGTACTTCGTTTGTAAACCAAAATACTCCTGCCATTCTTGACGACCATTTGTATGTAAATCAGATTATACAAATACCTATGATAGATATTGTTCAAAACCAAGAAGGTGTTAGTTTCTTTGAACATTGGCATACCATAAACGATAATCTTGATGTTATAGATAAAGATGCTTTGAAGCAGGTGGCACATGTGGTATATACCATTTTGTATAGCGAAACCAAATAATGTAAATGATATGTGTAAATTGAGGAAAATATTATTGTTGTTGGCTTGTTCTATGATGTTTGCAAGTTGTGTAAAAGAGAGCGATACTCCTATGGGTTATGTAAACTTTACCATCGAACCGAACTCTACATTTTATGCCAATCTTAATAATGTGGGTGGCTATGAATATTTTATAGGAGGCTATAAGGGAGTAGTGATATTTCGTTATTCTCTTGCCGAATTTTTGGCCTACGAGCGTGCTTGTCCTCATTGCCACGAGGTAGGAGTGGAGGTGCAGGAACAATCGGGTGTGATATTGGAATGTCCGCAATGTGGGTCGCAGTTTATATATACCGACGGCTCGCCAATCAAAGGTCCTGCGGTATCGTCGTTAAGACAGTACTCTACTTATTACGATGGTTATTTGTTGCATGTGTATAACTAATATATTTATACCCGTTGGTTGAATTAAAATCTTTCTATAGAAACTTGGAAGTGCTAGTAAAAGAAGTACTATTGCTAAGTTTTCATGTCTCGAACCGATTACCTTTTCATTGACGCTGAAGCTATTGATATAGATGTAACGTTATCCACCATAATGTATAATCCCATACATTATGGTGATGTTGCTTATACCTGTCATGGTAGTGCCCATCCATAAGCCGATGCCATATATGTGCCAACGCCCCGTTTTGATGCTCAAACAGTACCTGATGCTATTCAATAAGTTAGAGGAATGCCCGCCGGCTTGATGCCATGTATTTTTTTTGCAAAAAACATCCATTTTATTTTGCAGGTTCGGAAAATCTATGTACGTTTGTGGTGAACTTGATGAGATTAGTTTCAAACGATGATGCAGTTGCACATCGGACTCATCAAGATAATAATAACAATTTAAATTCTAAAAGAAATGATAAAATTAGTGTCAAAACAACAGCCAATGACAAAGATTGGCACAAAAGAGAAAGAACTGAAATACGTTCTAAACTTAGTATTATCGGGAAGCATATCCGAAAAGGAGGTGATAGAGTTTGCTTGCAAACATACCGGTATGCAACCTACAATGGTTAAAGCTGCAATAGAAAGTTGTCTTCAAATTGTAGAACTTTACATTGCTTTAGGTTATAGTGTGATTTGCTATCCTCATCACCAAAACTTCCGTTGCTTAACGTGTAAAACTCCGCTGCTTGACAGCATACCTCCCCAAAGCCATTGGGGAAGTCCCCCAAACCCTTTGGGAACACCTCCCAAACCCTTTGGGGAACCCTCCCAAACCCTTTGGGAGACCTTCCCAAACCCTTTGGGGAACCTTCCCAAACCCTTTGGGGAGGCTGCCAATCAACGATGTGAGGTTATGAAGATAAGGAGGCGAGAGTTGTGGTTTAACATATAATATACTTGCATATATCAGCAATATTACTTATCTTTGCAACTTAGCTATATATTAGTTCTACATAGTAAACATAAGGATATTAAACATTTAAGTTATTAGTAAGCATGGCAAATAGAAATCTAAATAAAGCCAAAGAAGCAAAGAAAGACGAGTTTTATACGCAGTTGGAAGATATTAATAACGAATTGCGACATTATCGCGAACATTTTCGTGGTAAAACAGTACTTTGCAATTGCGATGACCCTCGTGTAAGTAACTTCTTTACATATTTTGCCTACAATTTCGAGTTTCTCGGATTAAAGAAACTAATAACCACTTGCTATAAAAACCAGGATATGGATTTGTTTAGCCAAAACGAATCCGAACAAGCAGTGTACTTGGTGTATGAAGGTGATAAGAATGGCGATCATATTCCTACTGCCGATGAAATAGGCGTGCATCCATTAAAGGGCGATGGCGACTTCCGTAGCAAAGAATGTATAGAACTCTTAAAAGAGGCTGATATAGTAGTTACAAATCCTCCTTTTTCGCTATTCCGTGAATATGTAGCACAGCTAATGGAATACGATAAAAAGTTTCTGATAATAGGACATCAAAACGCCATTAAGTATAAAGAAATATTTCCACTGATACAGCAGAACAAAATTTGGTTAGGCTATGGTTTTAAGGGTGGTGCTGGACACTTCATATCAAATTACGAAGATACCGCAACTGCTGGCAACCACAAAGAGGGAATGATTAGAGTGTCAGGCGTTCATTGGTTTACAAATCTTGAAACTAAAAAGCGTCACGAAGACTTAATACTTTATAAATCTTATAATCCTGAATACTATCCTAAATACGAAAACTACGATGCGATAAATGTGGATAAAACTGAAGAAATTCCATACAACTATGATGGTGTAATGGGTGTCCCTATTACATTTATGGATAAATACAACCCCGATCAATTTGAAATTATTGGAGTCGGAATAGCGGGATTGGGGTTGATAGCGGGAATTAAGCCATATAAACCGGAACATAAGAAATATAGAAAAGAAGTGCAAAAACGAGGTGCTGTCGATGGCGATTTATATATGATGAATGGAGAGGAAGTCGTAGTCCCTTATAGCCGAATATTAATCAAAAAGAAATAACCATGAAAATCGAACTTAAATCTATACATAGTAAGTAAATAACCAAGAAATATATGCAAGGATTCTTATATGTAAAATGAGGTAAAAGTGATTATGAAAACAGAAGATATTTTAGATTTGTTTCATCAATTTGAAACCATCACAAATGACTATGAAGGAATTGAATGCTGGAGTGCACGTGAACTATGCGAACTATTGGGGTATTCAAAATGGGAGAAATTTTGCAATGTTATAAACAAAGCCAAGAGTGCTTGCACTGAAGCTGGTGAAGAAATTGAACACCATTTTCCCTACGTGGGGAAAAAGGTATTGCTTGGTTCGGGAGCAGAAAGAATCATTGATGATTATATGCTTACACGCTATGCTTGTTATTTAATTGCCCAAAATGGAGACCCTAAAAAAACTCAAATTGCTTTTGCTCAAAATTATTTTGCTGTTCAAACACGTCGTGCCGAATTGGTACAACAACGTATTTTGGATTTCGAAAGAGTACAAGCTCGTAACAAACTTGCAGAAACCGAAAAAAGACTTTCGGGAGTATTGTATGAAAGAGGAGTAGATAGCAAAGGGTTTGCAATTATTCGTTCAAAAGGAGATAAAGCATTATTTCGGTTAGATACAGCTTTGCTTAAACGTAAATTGGGTATTCCCGATTCTCGACCTTTGGCAGATTTCTTACCAACCATAAGTATCAAAGCAAAGGATTTTGCAGCAGAAATGACATCTGTAAATGTTCAGCAGAAAGATTTGCATGGACAAAATTCAATAAGTCAAGAACACATAGATAATAATTTGGCAGTTCGGGATATGCTCTTGAAACGAGGAATTATTCCGGAGCAACTTCCTATATCGGAAGATTTGAAAAAAGTTGAACGCCGATTAAAGAAGGAAGAAAATTCAATAACAAAAGGTAAAAAGAAATAACCATGAAAATCGAACTTAAATCTATACCTATTCGTGACCTTATAAACGGATATAGCAATGACCCCGATAGCGGTGTTCGTGCATACGGTGGCAAACTTGATGTTCGTCCTCCTTATCAGCGTGAATTTCGATACGATGAACAGCAGAAGCGAGCAGTAATCGAAACAATTATGAAAGGCTTTCCGCTCAACATAATGTATTGGTCGGAAGATGCAGACGGTACATTTGAGATGATTGACGGACAGCAACGCACACTTTCAATTTGCGAGTTCTACACACACGACTTTAATATTGTAGATAAAGATAGAGGTGTGCTATTCTTCAATACACTAACCGATGAGGAAAAGAAAGCATTTCTCGACTACGAATTGACTATATATTTTTGTAGCGGAACAGACAAAGAAAAGTTGGATTGGTTTCGTGTAATCAACATTGCGGGAGAAAAGCTAATGGATCAAGAGTTGCGAAATGCTGTATATGTAGGTCCGTTTGTAACTGATGCCCGTAGGCATTTCTCAAAGAATGGATGTCCTGCTTATAAAATGGGTAGCGACTATATGAATGGAAAAACAGAAGAGCAAGCATATCTCGAAACTGTTTTGAGATGGGCAGCTCGACACGATGGCATACACGAAGAAAAGCCTATTGACAAGTATATGGCTATTCATCAGTTTGAACCTAATGCTAATAAGTTGTGGGCATATTATATGCAAATTATAACTTGGGTACGCTCAACATTCCCTCATTATCGCAAAGAGATGAAAGGTCTTGATTGGGGTGCTCTGTTTGACGAATTTGGCGAAAATGTTTATGATGTAAATGCACTCGAAAAACAAATACACGACCTTATGGAAGATGACGAAATAATGAAGAAATCGGGCATCTATCGTTATGTATTGAGTGGTGATTTGCGTGATTTGTCGTTCCGTACATTCGACAAAAAACAGAAACGTGAAGCATACGAACGACAAAAGGGTATTTGCGTATATTGTGGAAAACACTTTGAACTCGAAGAAATGGAAGCTGACCATATCACACCTTGGAAAGATGGTGGTACAACGGTAGCCGAGAATTGCCAAATGCTTTGTAGAAATTGTAATAGGATTAAGGGTGGAAAGTAAATAAACTAGCAAATAATACCAACAATTCACCATTTTAATCACACAACATTTAGATGATGATTTTAGATATGATTCACAGTGGGTATTTGCATCTTTAGATTGCAATGGATATAAAGATTACATCACAGGTAAATTTGAAACGATAAAAAAAACTAATACTCATTTAGATGTTTCAATAGTCTCTGATTCTCATTCCTCTATAGGTAAAATGCTACGTATAACACAGATGGTGGTGAACCGGTATATTACCGTATAGAAGTCAGAGAAGGAAAAGTTATAAAAGGAGATCTATGTGCATTCTAATGATAAGATAGTGAATTTCCTAATATCCAAAAGCAACTTATCCCATATATATTACCAGCCATAGCATATATGGGATAAATTGTTTTTAGGTATATAGCTCTTATACTTTAACCCCTAGGGTTATAAAACGGAAGTATAATACTTGAAAAAAGGGAGGATAAAATTCTTTTCTTAAAAGCCCGTTTATTCCGAAAATAGTTGTAGCGTTTTCAACGTAAAAGAAATATAATTCATCCAACGGGTTATTTATTTCTTTTCGTAGGTTTGAAATACTATTACTTCGCCTTTTAGTTTTAAGAGGAAAGTGTTGGTTGTGCTTTCATTTAAAGTACCTTCCCACCATTGTGCAAAGTTGCGGTGTTTTATGGGATATAGCAATCCATCGGCATCAATATAGTTTTCCTGTCGTAGGTTGAATATCGAAACTTGTTGTCCTACAAACGACCTAAAATGCGTGCTATCAAATACCGCAACAAATACTCCGTAATCGGTAAACATTCTCACATCGGCTTGCTTGCCATAGTTGGCCAGTAAACTTATATTGCCCAGGGTGTGGTCTTCTCTCATGCCTGTAGCACCTATTATAGCTATATGTTTGAAACCATGATTTATACAATAAGTTGTGGCTTTTGTAAGGTCGTTGGTTTCTTGGTCGTGGATATAGTGCCAACAGTTGGAATATTTATTGCAAAGATGTTGAGGTATCGAATCGCCATCGCCTACAACCACAAGGGGCAAAATACCCAAAGAGTCTAATTTTTCTATGGCTCCATCGCAACAAACAATGGGTATGCCTTTGGTTATCAACGATAGAGGTATGTGGTGGCTTGGATATTCTCCATTGGCTAATACTACCACATCTATATTATCGGTATTCAGTGTTTCTATTATCTTTGTGCCGGTATTTGTCATATTTCTTTTGCTTCTCGTTTCCATTTAAAGTATCCCATTACTGCAATAACGGTGTAAACCACATAGAGCAAGGCTGTTGCATACATTTCGGCTTGTAGAGCAGTGGCTATTATTATAGGTTCCACTATTATCCATACTATCCACTGCTGATAGTATTTTTTTGCCAACATCCACATTCCCACAATGCTTAGGGCGGTAGATATGCCGTCGAGCAGCCAAATGTTACTATCTGTAAAATATTTTAGTATCAGCGGTATGGCTATGCACAGCATTGCGCTTATGGCAATGGTTGGAATGGTGTAGTGTTTTGGCATCGAACTGATGGGTAGTTCTTTACTTTCGTTTTTGGACTTTAGCAAGCCCTTCCAAACCATTATACCGTATGCAGCGGCAACAATGTAATAGATTTGTATAGCCATATTGGCATACACTCCGTTGATGTAAAACTCATAGGTATAGAGTATTGGCGAGATGATACCAAACAGCCACAGCCACGCCGAGGCTTTGTATTCCAACACTAGGTATATAAACCCGATGATGGCTGCTACTATTTCCAACGTACTGAAAGTCATTATTCTGTGTATATTTTAAACATTTTTTCTAATGCTTCTTGGCAAACCGGGCAGAAGTTTCCACCTGTATTCATCATGCAGCGTACCATTGGGCGGTATATCCCTTTGGCTTGGTAGCCACCACCTTCAAACACACCTACTTTTTTGAGAAAATCTTTTTTTATAGGTGTAGGTATCGGCACTCCCTCTTCGATAAGATGTTTCCATTTATTATCAAAGTTCACCAAAGTGGTGATGTTTGGTTCGAGGGGTTCTTTACTAAGGTCGTGAATATCGTTGTAGGTAACGCTTGGATCTACATATTCGTCTGCCAAGCCACCGAACAGGTGCCCCAATTCGTGAGTAACTGTGGACATTGCGTATTCGCCGGTAGTAACATCGGCATAGAAGTTATATATTGCACCGCCGCCGTATGTATCAGTGTTCGACATTACTATTATATGATCGTATGGTGCATTTTGCAATACATCGTGCATGGTGTGTATCTCGAAAGTCATTATATAGCGGTCTATATCAAATGAGTTGAATGTTGAGCCAACAGCAGTTTTGAGATATTTCTTTTTCAATGGATTGGTTATACCACTATCTTCGGAAATGGCAGCCACTCCCCATACATTTATGTCTTCTTTGTGTTGGCTGAAAGGTTTGTATTTGACTATTCCGCTTACGAAAGTGGCAAAGTCTTTACGCATTTTGGCCGTATCGTTTATGCTGTAACCATCTGCTACTATGGCTATATCCACTTTGGTGTGAGGATTGCCCGAATAGTGCAACTGACGTACTTCCACATCGTTTTTTACTATTTGTAGTTTGGTAGTGGATGGATCAAACTTAAATATTTCTTCTGTAACAAAATTCCAATCTTTGTCTCGGTTTTGTATGTGTATCTCTACAGCTTGTTTGGGATAGGGTATAAGCACTGTTTCTTCAAAAGTTTGTGATTTCTTTTTGCCTTTTTCGGTTGCTATATACTCTTCGAACAGAGAGTTATAGGTGCGAGAATATATTTCTTCTTTGCTGTTGGCATCTTTCACCAATACGCGGTGTGCTCCGTAGTTGAATGGGTCGAGTAGGTGAGTGGTGCTGCCTGCCCAAGTGCCCGGTTTGGTTTTGAATGCTTTCAAACTTATTTGTTGTTCTTTTTTGCTGCCTTTGCGTAGGTAGTCTACACGTAGGGTTTTATCTTCGAAATGTTTGTCGAATTGTGCTATGCCCGATATTGTATATATTACTGATAGTATGGTTATAATTACTTTTTTCATGATTGGTGTATTGAGTGTGAATGAAAAAAGAAAATACAGATGTTGGCATCTGTATTTTCTTGTATCTATGTATTTTTATTGTTGAGCTATCCAAGCATCTACTTCTTCTTTCTTTACGGCAGGAATGTCCAATTTGTTTTTCTTTCTTAGTCCGTTTAGGTCGTTGTAAAGTTTGTTGGCATTAGCTTCTTTTAATGATTCCACTGTGTTGAAACCAAGTTTTCTAAGCATTTGTATCCATGGTTCGGCTACTCCTATGGCTTTAAAATCTTCGTCGCTGCTCACTTTTGCCTTGCGTTCGGGACGCATTTGAGGGAATAGCAACACATCTTGGATAGATTGTTCGCCGGTCATAAACATTGTTAAGCGGTCGATACCTATACCCATGCCCGATGTTGGAGGCATACCATATTCCAATGCACGAACAAAGTCCATATCTATAAACATTGCTTCGTCGTCGCCTTTTTCGCTCAAGCGTAGTTGTTCTTGGAAACGACCAAGTTGGTCTATCGGGTCGTTAAGTTCGCTGTAGGCGTTGGCAAGTTCTTTACCGTTTACAAACAGTTCGAAGCGTTCTGTAAGTTCGGGGTTGTTGCGGTGACGCTTACATAGTGGCGACATCTCAATTGGGTAATCGATAATGAATGTTGGCTGTATAAGGTTGTGTTCGCATTTTTCGCCAAATATGGCATCTATAAGTTTGCCTTTACCCATAGTTTCGTCTATCTCTACGCCAAGTTTTGTGCAAGTTTCGCGTAGTTGAGTTTCGTCCATACCCGAAATATCTACGCCGGTGGCTTCCTTGATGGCTTGTAACATTGGCAAGCGGCGGAATGGAGGTTTAAAGTCTATTTCGTTGTCGCCAATCTTTACCGTGCTTTTGCCATGTAGGGTAGTGGCTATACGTTCAAGCATATTCTCGGTGAAAGTCATCATCCAATTATAGTCCTTGTATGCCACATATATCTCCATACAAGTAAATTCGGGGTTGTGAGTGCGGTCCATACCCTCGTTGCGGAAGTTGCGCGAAAATTCATATACTCCTTCAAATCCACCCACTATCAAACGTTTCAGATACAATTCATTGGCTATACGCAAGTATAAATCGATATCCAAACTATTGTGGTGGGTGATGAATGGGCGTGCCGCAGCTCCTCCGGGGATAGGTTGAAGTACAGGTGTTTCCACTTCGAGGTATCCTTGTTCGTTGAAGTAGTTTCGCATAGTGTTTACAATAAGAGAACGTTTTACAAAGGTGTCTCTTACTTGTGGGTTTACTATCAAATCCACATAACGCATACGGTAGCGTTGTTCGGGATCGGTAAAGGCATCGTATACTACTCCGTCTTTTTCCTTTACTATAGGCAATGGGCGTAGCGATTTGCTAAGCACTGTAAACTCTTTTACATGGATGCTTATCTCGCCCATTTGGGTAATGAATACATATCCTTTTACTCCTATTATGTCGCCAATATCGGTAAGACGTTTAAATACAGTGTTGTATAATGTTTTGTCTTCGCCTTCGCATATTTCATCACGTTTGATGTATAGTTGTATACGTCCGTAGCTGTCTTGTAGTTCTACAAACGATGCTGCACCCATTATACGGCGGCTCATCATACGGCCGGCTATGCTTACTTCTTGAAACAGAGTGTTATCTTTTGGATACTGTTCCAATATATCACAAGTTTTTGCGTTTACTTCATAAAGGTCGGCAGGGTAGGGGTTGATGCCCAATTTTTTCATTTCTGCCAACGAGTTTCTGCGGATTACTTCCTGTTCGCTCAATTCTATCGACATAGTATTTTATTGTTTTTTTCGTTTTTTACTACCATACATAATAATAATATATCAATAAACGATTGTAAAACACATCGTTGTAAACAAAAGTATATTATTACCAACTTACAAAGATACGTTTTTTTGTTGATATATGTTGTAATACGAAAAAAATATGTATCTTTGTGGGGTGTAAATTTATTCTGTACAAATAAATAAAATGTTAGTTATGAAAAGATTAAATACATTATTGCGTAGTTTTACGTTCTTTGGACTCCTTTTCTTAGGTTCTCAATTGTTGTTTGCAACCGAACAAATTCCGGATTATATCATTTATAAAGGCGAAAAATATACATTGGATATTGGTTGGGGACATCCTTCGCCATTGGAGGTTTATTATATTCGTACAGGAATCTCAAAGCCGTTTTCGTCCTACAGTACAGCTAATTATCGTGGTCATGTGGCTACATGGGAAATCAGGGATAGTGGACTATATCTATTGACGATTGATACAAAAATTTATAGAACTCACACAGGCTTATATTATTCGGAAAAAAGACACAGACCTAAGGATACAATAGTAGCGCCGGGTTTTTATTCTATAACATCTTTGAATAAAACAGAAGATAACGTAACTGAAATTGTTTTTGCAGATTGGTTCTCAGGTGTTTTGGAAATTGATAACAGAGGGGCAAACTCTAAATGGAATGATGAATACAAGGGAACACGGTATATTTACATAAAAGATGGTAAAGTGGTTGACGACCAATTACTAACAAAGGAAGATTATGATAGATTTCAGACTATTTCGGATAAAGATACTTCTGACCATGAATTTATGGCTAAATATATCATAGCTTATTTGAATAATTGTTATTTGAGTTTTTGGTTTCAAAGTGGTATGAATAAAGATGCCCTATTGTATAAAGATAATAAAGGAATTGTAATTCAAGATGAAATGTCGCCCTTTATGAAATTGTTCAACAATAATCCGATAGAATATCCATTCAATTGGGAAAATTTTGCAACCAATGGAGCACCGGTGTGTACATGGTCAGTAGATGGTGATTCTATTTTCTTGAATAATCTTTCCATTTCCAGAGGATTGGATTTTTATGATAATCCAAAGATAGATATACCTCTACATGATGTATTTATTCCTGAAAGATTTATTGATAATAAGGTGTTTGCATATTGGATGAATGGCGAATTAGAGATAAAGTATGGTAGAGAAGTGAAAGGTGAATTTGGAACGGATGAGTATTATGTAGAGAGGGTGCAGAAAATAGTATTGGATTCGGGACGTGTAGTAAGTAATAGAATTGCACCTTGTGGTTTTGATACCAGCACTGTTCGCAATCCTCTAGTTGTTTGTGGAAAATCAGGAATGCATATTTCGCAATATTCACCACTCGGACGTTTTTATAGAGATAGTCTCAACCCCAAAGTGATGCCACAATGGGCGGATGGAGACTCGGCTTTGCAATCATGGTTTGATGCTCAACCACTGACCGACGAAATGTCTCAAATCCAATTTAGAGCGTTAATAGAATTTGTAGTAAGTTGCGAAGGCAAGGCAGGCAATTGGGCTTTGCTTGGGGTGGATGGTGATTTCGAATATTTCTATACGGCAAATAAAATTTTGGATATAGTAACAAAACTTCCACAGCGTTGGCAACCGGCAATGGATGAAAAAGGTAATCCTGTAGATTGTCGAATGCTTATGAAAATAGATGTAATAGATGGGAAGATTAAACTAGGCAAATGATAACGAGATATTAGTTACAAGAAAAAATAGAAACAGAGTGTTTGTTTTCTGCTCCATTTTGCCTTTGAAAAATTCTCTACCGATGTCCTTAAATTCCCTCACGAGGAAGATTTCACGGCGTCGCGAGGGAGTTTGAAAAACCTCGCGAGGAAAATTCAACAACCTCGCGAGGAAAAATCAGTAAGAAGTTGCCTAAAATATCAAAATTGCTAAAATACTGTTATACAGCATAATGATGAGCTGTGGATTTCTGCTATATCATCGCATCTGTCACACCTGGGTTTGTTATGATTGATGGTATACCATGAATATATTTATACCCTATCATGAATTTTTGAATGAATTTTGTTCTCTTTGGATAGCTCTACTTTTGTGTGTGTTTTTTACCTTGTCGGACTGCGAAAAAATGGCACAATAAAATATTTTTTTCGAAAGATGTAGGATAATTCAAAATTTATACGTACATTTGCAATTTGGTAAATAGCAATATATTGAAGAGAATTTGAACAATATTAGTCTTTGCAATGTATTGTATGGTAGATGTATATGTGATGCATAAGATGCTTTTGGTGGCAAAATATTTTTGTGCAAACAGATGCGTTTTTCTATCAAAAAAAGAAAAATACATAAATATGTATAGTACAATAAACACGATTTATAAGATAAGAAATAAAAAAATAATACAAAAATGAAGAAGTCGATATTATCCTTATTGTTTGTTCCGCTATTGTTGGCAGGATGCGGTGGATTTTCTAAAATGGTTCAAAACAGCAACACCATTCGTTATCAACCCACACCCAATCCAATGGAAACAATGGATGGAAAAGTTATGATTAAATTTGCCGGTTCTATACCAGCACAGTACTTTAACAAGAATGTGGCTGTTTTTATGCAACCAATATTGGTATGGAAAGGTGGTAACTTGCAGCTTAACCCCATCACTCTTAAAGGAGAAGAAGTAGAAGGCGAAGGTATTACTATCAATTTCGAAAATGGTGGTCGTTTTGTGTATTCTGACGAGGTTGATTTCAAACCCGGTATGGAATTGGCAAAAGTTATTTTGGCTCCTATCGTTTATCCTTGTAAGGAAACCGATGACGAATGCGTATTTTCGCAAGATTTGGTGAAAAAATTCCCTAAAGCTCAAGTGTTTGACACCGTGGTTATTGCTGATGGAGTGTGCAACACCTCTGCTTTGGTATCGATAATAGGTGCTATTTCGGTAGCGCCTACCAATTACGACAAAACCAAGGGTATAACCGAAACAGCAGATATTTATTATCCAAATGGTAGTGCCAAACACGATTGGAATTACTTTGTAAACAAAAAGTTTAATGCACAATCGAATTACGAAGATTTGAAAAAAGTGATTTTGCGTGATGGTATGCCAAAGCAAATAAACGTAACAGGTTGGTCATCGCCCGAAGGTGAAGAAACTGCAAACGTAGACCTATCGAAAAAAAGAGCTGAAGAAGGTGCTCAATTGGCTAATGAACTTCTTGATGATGTAATAAAAACAATGGCAGAACGTGCCAATATAAAAGCAAAAGATTTTCCATATTACAAACATAAATTGTTGAAAGAAGTAGTAGTTACTACTACAGCAGCCGGCGAAGACTGGACTCACTTTGTAACTATGGTAGAAAACTCTACAATAGAAGACCGCAATGCTATCATCAACGTGGTAGAAACTCAACGTAATGTGATAAAACGTGAACAAATGATACGTAATATGACATTGATATTCCCTGAATTGGAAAGAGATATCTTCCCCGATTTGCGTCGTTGTCAGATAGCTTTGTATTACCCATTGGCTCGCAAAACCGATCAAGAACTTGCCAAAATAGCTACTCTTTATCCTCAAGAATTGACTTTCGAAGAACTTATGTATGCCGCTTACATCAATCATAGTTATGTTACAAAACTAAAACTATATAAATGGGCTACAGAACATTACAGCAAAGAATGGTCGGCATGGAACAATGCAGGTGCTGCTGCTTTCCAATTGGAAAACTTTAGCGAAGCCGAAAGATTTTTGAATGTAGCTAAACAAATGGAACCAAACAACCCTGAAGTATTGAACAATTTAGGTTTGTTGGCATTGGCTAAGAAAGATTACACTTTGTCGGAACATTACTTTAACGAAGCCATAAAATATGGTAGTCGCGAAGCTGAAAACAATCTTCCTATACTATATTTGAAACATGGTGATTACGAAAAAGCATTGGATCTTTTGAAAACTAAACAATGTACTTATAACTTGGCTTTTGCTCAACTTATGACTGATAACACAAGCGGAGCCATACGTACTTTGGACTGCTGTTTGGAACAAACACATCAAGTAGCTTATTTGCGTGCTGTTTGTTATGCCAGATTAGACGACTTGGCAGGTGTGTTGGAAAACTTGAAGTATGCTTGCGACGAAGAACCGCTTATCTATAAACCAAAAGCTGTTTTGGATATAGAGTTCAGAAAATATTGGGATAATGCTGATTTCAAAGAAATAGTAAAGAAATACGAATAATATTTTCATAGCTTTGAGTTAATATAAAACTTTTATATTTTGAAGAATCTGATAAAGTATTTAAAATAATCTTTTTCGGATTCTTCTTTTTTAATTAAAACACTTGTATGAAACGACAAATACCAAATATCATTACGTTGTCAAACCTTATATGTGGTACTTTGGCAACCTGGCAGGCACTGCAAGGCAATCTTGTGTATGCTGCTTTGTTTATCTTTATGGGTGCTATCTTCGACTTCTTCGACGGTATGGTGGCACGCTTGCTTAAAGTGCAATCGGCTATGGGCAAGGAATTGGATTCGCTATCCGATGTGGTTACCTTTGGAGTGGCACCTGGTTTTATAGTGTTCGAATTGTTAGATAGAACTATTCCTGTTGATACGGGATTTGGGTGGCTGAAATTCGTGGCTTTGCTGATGCCTGCATTATCATCGTATAGATTGGCAAAATTCAACCTCGACGAGCGTCAAACATCTTCGTTTATAGGTCTTCCCACTCCGGCCAATGCTATGGTGTGGGCTGCATATGGTATTATTATTTCGGCAGGAGGCACTGCACAGCTTGTTCCATTCGCTTTTTTCGACGAGGCTGTAGTTGTGGCTCTTATGTCGAACTATGTATTGATACTTGTTCTTTCGATACTGCTATCTGTATCATTGGTGTTGGAAGTGCCTTTGTTTGCTTTAAAGTTTAAAAACTTTTCGTGGACTGACAATAAATTGAGGTATTCGTTCCTTATTGTAGATGCGTTGCTTTTGGTGTTGTTGGGCGTGTATGCAGTACCGATAATAATATTGTTATATGTACTGCTTTCGATAGCTGCCAATAGTACTAAGAATAAATAATATTTTGTATAACAATAAACAAGTATAAGATGAAAGCATCTGATTATATAGTTTCGTATCTTGCTCAAAATGGAGTTGATGTTGTGTTTGGATATATAGGTGGAATGATTACCCATTTGGTAGACTCGTTGGGCAAAAGCGACGAGGTGAGATTTGTGCAAACCTACCATGAACAAACCGCTTCGATGGCAGCAGAGGGTTATGCTTTGGAAAGCGGTAAGATAGGGGTGGCTATATCCACAAGTGGACCTGGCGCTACAAATATGGCCACTGGTATAGCTGATGCTTATTTTGGAAATATTCCTGTGGTGTATATAACAGGACAGGTGAATACATATGAATATAAATACGATAAACCAATACGTCAACAAGGCTTTCAGGAAACAGATGTGGTAAGCATTGTTAAGCCTATTACCAAGTATGCTGTAATGGTCGATAAACCCGAAAATTTGTGCTTTGAGTTAGAAAAGGCCATACATATAGCTACCACAGGTCGCAAGGGGCCTGTTTTGATTGATTTGCCGATGAATATTTCGAGGGCTGATATAAATCCCGAACAAATGAGACATTATGAGCCTGAAACGCCTCAGAAGTCTCAAATAGACATATCGCTTTTGGCAGATGCATTAAGCAAAGCAAAATACCCTATGGTGCTTGTAGGAGGTGGTTGTATCGATGCTCGGGAAGAGGTAGATGTCTTTGTGAGAAAATACAATTTGCCTGTGGTGGTTTCGCTAATGGGAAAGGGCATTGTTGACGAAACTTACGAAAACTATTTGGGTATGATAGGTAGTTATGGCAATAGGTGTGCCAATCTCTCGTTTGCCAAGGTAGATTTACTTATCGCACTTGGGTCGAGGTTGGATACAAGGCAGACCGGTGCCAAAATAGATGGTTTTGTACCCAATGGAAAAATAATACATGTAGATATTGATGATAATGAGTTGAAATGTCATCGAATACTTAATAGGATACTGTTTAATACTGATGTGTCTGCATTTCTTACTCAAGTGTTGCAAGCCGATATGGCGTTTAGTACTTCTTTAGGTTGGATAGAATGGTTGCAACAAATTAAGCAAAAATATAGTCAAGAGCAAGAGGTAGCTCGATTTGTAAGCAACAAAGCCCCTTATATGGTTATGCAGGAATTGAATAAGATAACCAAACAAGGTGATATTATCACTGCTGATATTGGGCAGAATCAGATGTGGGCTGCTCAAACCATAGCTATGAAACCTAATCAACGCTTTGTTACGAGTGGAGGACTTGCTCCTATGGGATTTTCTTTGCCAGTGGCGATAGGAATGGCTTTTGCTAATCCATCCAAAGCTATTTATTGTATTACTGGTGACGGAGGATTGCACATGGCTGTTCAGTCGTTACTACTAATATCTCAGTATAAATTGAATATTAAAGTTATAGTGATGAATAATTCAGTTTTGGGAATGATAACTCAATTTCAGCATTTGTATTTTGATAGTCGTATGTATGCTACCACTCAGCAAGGTGGCTATATTTTGCCATCGTTAGAAGATATAGCCAAGGCTTATAATTTGCCATACTATCAGGTGGACGGCTCTTGCCCATGTTTTAAACAAGAACTACAGAAAGGTGGATGTATAGTAGATTGCTTGATAGGCGAAAGCACTGTGGTGAGCCCTAAATTGGAGTATGATAAACCTATTTATAATATGTTGCCATTACTCGATGATGGCGAAATAAAATTCCTCTGTAGCCAACTCGATGGTAACGAAGATTGCCTATAAAAGTAAGCAGCACCCCTTTTCACAAAGGAGTGCTGCTCAAAAATCTACTATAAGATTTATGCTTCTTCTATTTCCATTTCGTCATCGTCGTCATCAACGATTGGTTCTTTAGAAATTTCGTACAAATCTGTTTTTAAATCGCCGTTCTTTTTATTGAACTTTTCTTTGTACTTGCTCAATTGATTCTTGGTTGCATCTACAGCTTGTAGCACTGCATCTTCAAACGAATCGGCCTGCTTGCTGTTGAACAGTGTTTGTCCTGGCAAAACAAGTTGAATTTCTGCAATTTTGTTGTTATCTGTTTCAGGTTTATCTACCTTTAGGATAACGTCGCATGAGGTGATGTTGTCAAAAGTGCGTTCGAGTTTCGAAACTTTGTCGGTTACGAACTTTTCTAATTTAGAATCTGCTTTAAATTTGACTGAGTTAATCTTTATATTCATAAAAACCTCCTTGTTTTATGCTCTTGGATGAGCTGATTTATAAATTTTCTTCAACTTCTCTACCGTGTTGTGTGTATACACTTGCGTGGCTGCCAAACTGCTGTGTCCCAAAAGTTCTTTTATGGCATTAATGTCGGCACCATTGTTTAACAAGTGTGTAGCAAAGCTATGTCGTAATACGTGAGGGCTTATACGCTCTGCATTAGATACTTTCGACATGTATTTCTTTACTATTGCACCCACTGTCGAGGCTGAAAGTGGTTTGCCTTTGTCGTTTACAAATAGCCTTTCTGTATCACTTTCAACAACACTATAACGTAGATCAATATAATTTAGTATATCATGTTTCAAATCTTGTTCTATTGGAATAATTCTTTCTTTGTTTCTTTTGCCAAGTACCTTTATTGTATTGTTTTCAAAATCAATACTATTATCGCATAATCCTACAAGTTCGGCTCTGCGTATGCCTGTGGCATAAAATATTTCTATGATAAGAAAATCTCTTACTCCTTCGAATGTTTCTGGAAATAGAGGTTGTTCCGAAAGTTTTTCCATCTCACTTTCGCGAAAAAATACTGGTAATTGTGGTTGTATTTTAGGAGAGGTGATTTTGGCAAAAAAATCTATAGATGTTATTTTTTGTTTTCTAAGGTATTTGTTCCATGAACGTAATGCTGCCAATTTGCGGCATACACTGCGTGCCGATAGTTTATCTTCTTCGAGTAATTTCATTTCCCATTGACGGATTAATAACGAACTGATATTTTCAACATCATAGACCTCGTTTTGTTCCAAAAAATCGAGAAAAGAACCCAAATCTTGGCTGTATGCAACCACAGTCAAAGTCGACAATCTTCGTTCAATTGATATATAATCAATAAATTGTGATATGGATTGATTTATTTTCATGATGCGAAGATACAAAAAAAAATGTTTATAAAGAAATTTATAAACATTTTTTTCTGATCCAAGATAGAAAACTATCTATTTGTCAAGCATCTCTTGGTGTAATTTTTGGATGTAGATAGCTTTCAATCTACGTTCCCTTGCTTTTACAGAAGGCTTGGTGAATTTTTGACGTTCACGCAATTCTTTTACAACACCAGTTTTTTCAAATTTACGTTTTAGCTTCTTCAAAGCTCTTTCTACGTTGTCACCTTCTTTAATAGGAACAATAATCATTTTTAATACCTCTTTCTTTCTTTAAGATTAATAATTTATTCTTTTACTTCTAAAATTCTACAATTGAATGTGACCTGCTTCTACAGCATCGGTAAGAGCAGCTAAGATGCCTTTCTTGTTGATGATGCGCATGCCTTTGGCAGACACTTTCAATGTTATCCACAAATCCTCTTCGGGAATGTAGAATTTCTTTGTTTGAAGATTTGGATAAAATCTTCTTTTTGTTTTGATGTTTGAGTGAGACACATTGTTTCCTGTCATCACTTTTTTACCTGTTATTTCGCAAATTCTTGACATTTTGTTATATCTTTTTTTAAGAACTTTATTCGTTGAAAATGAATTGCAAATTTCCGAAATTTATTTGACATGGCAAAATTTTTTTTGCTCTTTGAGTGATTTTTTTTTCTATAAAAGATTCTTTTCACAATCGTTTTCTTTTATAAATATCTGTTTGTCATTTATTTTTGTAGATTGTTCCTCGATGATTTTTTTTGCTACTTTTTTTGTCATTTTGTTGATATTTACACCTCATTTTGTTGATAATTTGTCATTTTTTTATCCCAAAACTACAAATTTGATACTCAAAATTGCATTTTTTCTCTCGAAAAACTTAAAATATTCTTGAGGTTTATTTTTAGATGTTTTGCAACAAATTTATATCCATACAATGAGTATGCTTTTATCAATTTTCGGCTATAGAATTTTTTGTATTTGAGAAATATATTTTCTTAAACAGTATGACATACAACTTCTTTTACATTGTTTTAATTGTCATGTAATCAGTAGTTTGGTTGCTTTTGGGCGATAAAAATGCATGTTTTGTCGCAAAAAAGTTTGTGTGGTATCGAAAATATGTGTAAATTTGCACTATCAATAACATAAGTATAAACAAATAAATACTGCAGAAAAATGAAAAAAACATTTAGATTTTTGCTAATGGGTATAATGGCTGTATCTATGGCATTTACATCGTGTAAAGACGATGAAGAAGACTCAAAACCACAACCCGAACAAACTTCGTTTTCGTATAACTTGGAGGGCGAA
>JAFWZP010000119.1 GCA_017522255.1 Bacteroidales bacterium
TATTAAGGTGAGTACAGCGACTCTGCATTATGGCGAGAGCATAGGCGTTAGCCTGTGGGGGTTGGGGTGTGGCTTGGCGAGCTTGCTCGTATAGAGCCATACCGCAACGCACACAATGACCAAAGGTCAGCTCTCGCCAAACACAAAAAACCAAACACAAAAAAAGAGAGAAACTTTCGTTCCTCTCTCTAAGTACCCAGAGCCAGGGTCGAAGTGCAGCGACTTTTAAGTCGCAAACTCGCGCGGATACCACTAAAAAAAATAGCGCAGACCTAAAAAAGGTCGAGCAATATATCACTATCATATCCGCGCAACCGCATATTAAGGTGAGTACAGCGACTCTGCATTATGGCGAGAGCATAGGTGTTAGCCTGTGGGGGTTGTGGTGTGGCTTTGCGAGCTTGCTCGCATAGAGCCATACCGCAACGCACACAATGACCAAAGGTCGGCTCTCGCCAAACACAAAAAAAAGAGAGAAACTTTCGTTCCTCTCTCTCAGTACCCAGAGCCGGGGTCGAACGATTGGCGACTTCGCCAATCGTCGCTGTGCAGGGGCGTTGAACCTAAGAACGCCAATGCACGGCAACCGCATATTAAGGTGAGTACTGCGACTCTGCATTATGGCGAGAGCATAGGCGTTAGCCTGTGGGGGTTGGGGTGTGGCTTGGCGAGCTTGCTCGTATAGAGCCATACCGCAACGCACACAACGACCAAAGGTCGGCTCTCGCCATACACATAAAAACCAAACACAAAAAAAGAGAGAAACTTTCGTTCCTCTCTCTAAGTACCCTACGATGTCCTATTTTCGAACGAGTTTTTAAGGGATTTAGGGAAAATTTGGGCATTGAGAGATATATTTCCTGACCCGACATGTCCCCCTCAATACGGAAAGTAAATAGCTGTGGGTTATTGACTGTTATACGGTTGATAACCCTCTCCTCCTCAGATTGTTTTAGCGGTAAACCTCCTCCTGTAATTATGTATGGGTAGAGTAGGTTAAATAAGTTTGCACTGTCTGTCAGGGTAGTTACAAGTAGTGCTTTGTTAAAATATTTTCTACTACTCTTGTTATTTTTTCTATGCTTACTATATTTATTAATAAACACTTATAGATATGGAAAATAGAAAAAGAATTTATCGAGAATTGGATGCTGAAACCAAACAAAAAATCAGCAAAGCAAATACAGGTAAGCGTAAATCTGAAAGTCACAAACAACACCTTAGCCAATCAATGAAAAAGTATTGGCAAGGTGTTCCGAACAAACCAAAACAGACTACGATGGATGACTTAATTGGCAGATGTCCCAGTTAACCAATTATCAAGGTAAAGTTGACATCATTTTGGGTAACAATAATAGAGTGAAAAAATGAAAAAATATAGTGCTAACATTTGATAAATTAAAATTAGTAACACAAATTGAAAACATAAAAATATTAGAAAAGAGTGCTTTTAACATAAAGTCAAAAGACAATGTTATATCCCATCTTGAATTCCATCAGAAAGTCCCATTCTTATTAAATATCGAGGTGGATTATGAGGATAATGAATTAGTGATAGAATTCACTGGTAAGGTCTTGGGTTCTGATTATCCAAAACTAATATCTATCGACACCATAAAACAGTGTTTCATCAATATCAATAATATGGGTATATGTCTCCTCGACATTGATGCCATAATGGATGATGCTTCGGTTGTGAAATGTGATGTTACCCAAGATGTGTGTTGTGATGATGTACCAGCACTAACCAAATATATTGCAAGTAACATCATCAACTACCGAGAATATATAGCAAGGACACTACGCAACAGCAATTTTGTGGTAGAAAAGAATGTCACCACACGAGGTTATAAAAAGAGACTAACCATATACAATAAACAGAAGGAAATGAACAAACGAGAAAATTCAAGATATATGACAGAATA
>JAFWZP010000015.1 GCA_017522255.1 Bacteroidales bacterium
ATTGATACTTCTGGAGGCTTCTGAATCACCTCCTGATGAGGTATAAATTTGTAATGGGGGGCTTGTTCAGAAAAAAATAACTCCCAATCTCTGTATTTATGGAGATTGGGAGCAATATTTCATGTTTAGCGGACAGTAATATTTTTTTATAAAGGGTGGGTCTTATTCAAAAAACACCCACCCTTCACCAAAATTACACCCACCCATGGGCCAAAACCGACTATATCGTTGCTCGTTTGTGCCCTACGGCACCTCCCAAACTCCGCCATTGATTTATTAGAAAATAAGCTATGATTGATTATCAATGCGTTGCGGTGATAACTCCGCAGGAATGCGTTATTTTGCATAAAAAACATCGTCGCATTTAAATACGCCATTCTGCAGGTTAAACGATGCGGTGTTAAAATATGGTAATTTTATTAATAGGTAATTATTAGAAATCGCCTGAAATAAAAACTATGTAATTCAACTTTTTTAATATTTCGTTCTTAGCCTATATATATAGTATATGTAATTAGTATATGTAATAATTGCTGTATGTAATAATTGCTGTATGTTATTTCTGCCTATTATGGGATGAAATATTTTCCTGTGATCAAATAAATCTGAATTGGAAAATTCAATAATATTCATTACGACACCAATTGCCAAAATTCAAAGTTTATCTATGTAATAGTCGTTATTACAAGTGTTTACACAGATATGTGGCAAATTCGTTGAAAACAAGGTGAAAAATAGTAAAACAAGGCTTGCTTGGAGGTAAAAAACAAGCGAAAAAAGCTCTTGTCCTGCAAAAAAGTTGTGTTTTTAATGCGTTGATATATAGTATTGTGAAAATAAAAAGATAAAAAATATTCAAAAAGAGTTGTGTAATTGAAATAATATTCGTACTTTTGCAAAACAAAATCAGGAATAGAAATGGCAAAGAAAACTAAGGATGCAAGAGTGCAAGTAATATTAGAATGCACAGAACATAAAGCAAGTGGAATGCCCGGTATGTCGAGATATGTAACAACAAAAAACAAAAAGAATACTCCGGGTCGTATGGAGTTGAAGAAATATAACCCCATACTAAAGAAAGTAACAGTACATAAAGAAATAAAATAGTAGATAGATATGGCAAAGAAAGCAGTTGCAACGTTAAGAATAGGTGAAGCAAAGAAGTTCGCAAAGGTTATAAAAACCGAACGTTCTCCAAAAACAGGGGCTTACGTATTTAAAGAAGTGATAGTTCCTGATGAAATGGTAAAGGATACTCTAACTAAAAAATAATTTTTTTCATACGCTTTTGTTTTTACCCCCAACCCCTGGGGGTATTTTTTTATGCATAAGTGTGGTGGCTCAACTATGGGGCAGCCTACAATGGAGTACTCTCATGGTCGTTTATAGCCAAGTGCAAAACTCAAAACTCATAAATTACGCCTCGTTGCTTAAGGCTTTTGTTTTGTGTGGATTAGAGCGCGGATATATAGTTAAAGATACTTTATTATAAAAAATATTTGCGTATGTCGAAAAAAATGTGTAATTTCGCATCGTAATTTATAACACCAAATATTATGGGATTTTTTTCATTCTTCACCAAGGAAAAGAAGGAAACATTAGATAAAGGCCTGTCCAAAACGAAAGAAAATATCTTTACCAAGATATCGAAGACGTTGGTAGGTAAGTCGAAGGTAGACGACGATGTATTGGACCAATTGGAAGAGATACTTATCTCGGCCGATGTGGGAGTGGACACTACATTGAAGATAATATCGCATTTGCAAGAACGTGTGCAACGCGACAAATATGTAGGCACCAACGAACTTAACGGTATGCTCAAGGAAGAGATTACCACATTGCTTACCGAGCATAATGCCGAAGAGCACGACGATTTTTCGTTTGCTACACCTCACAAACCATACGTTATTATGGTGGTGGGCGTGAATGGTGTGGGCAAAACCACTACTATAGGCAAGTTGGCATATCAGTTCAAGCAAGCCGGCAAGAGTGTTATGCTTGGCGCTTCAGACACTTTTAGGGCTGCCGCCGTCGACCAGCTTACTATATGGTCCGAAAGGGTAGGGGTGCCTATTGTGTCGCAGGGTATGAACTCCGATCCTGCTTCGGTGGCTTTCGATACCGTGAAGTCGGCAGTGGCTAAAGACGTAGATGTGGTGCTTATCGACACTGCAGGGCGTTTGCACAACAAGATAGGCTTGATGAACGAGCTTTCGAAGATAAAAAAGGTGATGCAAAAGGTTATTCCCGATGCACCGCACGAAGTGTTGTTGGTGTTAGATGCTTCTACAGGCCAAAATGCCATAGAACAAGCCAAGCAGTTTACCGAGGCTACCGATGTGAATGCTTTGGCTCTTACAAAACTCGATGGCACTGCAAAAGGAGGGGTGATAATAGGTATATCCGACCAGTTTAAAGTACCCGTAAGATATATAGGCTTGGGCGAAAAAATGACCGACCTACAGGTGTTCAACTCCAAAGCTTTTGTGGATAGCTTGTTTGAATAATACATATAATATAGGTTGATATTTTTGCTTGATGAAGAAGATAAATATAGTAACGCTTGGTTGTTCCAAAAATACCGTCGATTCGGAAAATGTGGCAGGACATCTTAAGGAAGCCGGTTTTACCATTCGCTTCGACGACGATAAGAACGATGCCGATATAGTTATAATAAACACTTGTGGTTTTATTGGCGATGCCAAAGAAGAGTCGATAGCTGCCATATTGGAATATGCCGAGCTGAAGCGAAGAAAGAAAAATCCCAAAAAGATAGTGGTGTGTGGCTGTTTGTCGCAACGTTATGCCGACGAGCTACGTGCCGAGATACCCGAAGTAGATGCTTTTTATGGTGTAAACGATTGGAACAAACTGCTGGGTGATATTATGGACGAGTATTCCGAAAAGGACTTTACCGCTCAGCGTGTGGTGAGCACTCCCAAGCATTATGCCTACTTGAAGATTGCCGAGGGCTGCAACCGCAGTTGTTCGTATTGTGCCATACCTCTTATAAGGGGTAAGTTTGTGTCGCGTCCTATCGACGACCTTGTAGGCGAAGCCAAGCAGTTGGTGGCTCAAGGCGTAAAAGAGTTGCTCGTGATAGCTCAAGATACCACATATTATGGTATGGATATATATGGCAAACGTGCTTTGGCCGAGCTGTTGGAACGCTTGGCAGTGGAGTCGGGTGCCAAATGGATACGCTTGCACTATACTTTCCCATCGTCGTTTCCGGACGATGTGATAGAGGTGATGAAGAAATACAAATGTATATGCAACTATATTGATATACCATTGCAGCATATAAGCACCGATGTGCTTGCTTCGATGAAACGTGGTATCGACAAAGAGGGAACATTGCAACTTATGCAGATGTTTAGAAATAAACTGCCCGATGTGGCTATACGCACTGCCCTTATAGTAGGCTACCCCAACGAAACGGAAGAGGATTTTGAACAGTTGAAAGACTTTGTGCGTGATATGCGTTTCGACCGTTTGGGTGTGTTTCGTTATTCGGCCGAAGAGGGTACTCCGTCGTTTCCGTTGGGCGACACCGTGTCGGAAGAAGAAAAACAACGCCGCATGGACGAAATAATGGAACTGCAAGAAACAATATCCATCGAGAAGAACAGCGAAAAGGTGGGTAAAGAATATATGGTGCTTATAGATAGGAGAGAAGGCGATTTTTGGGTGGGACGTACCGAATACGACTCGCCCGAGATAGACAACGAAGTGCTTATAAGTGCCGAGGAAATGCTTGTGGAGGGTCGCTTTTATAAGGTGAGGATAATCGAGGCTATGGAATACGACCTTATGGCAGAATTGTGTGATTAGTTTCGAGAAAGACTCGAAATTAATCACTCTAAAAAACTTATCATCATTGAAGTATTGATAACTTTATTGTCTTTGTGGCTGTTTATAGGGCAATAATGTGTAACTTTGCACGTTCTAACAACCATATATAAATACGATAAAGGCAATGAATTATAGACGAATTATCATCGCGATACCTTTGTTGGTATCATTTTTGTGGCTCAATGCACAAAAGGTTACTACCACATTTACGGCAGCCAACTATATTGGCGAAGTGTCGGATTATTTGGAAAGCCACAAAAGCAGTAGCAAAGAACAGCTGTCGGCTAACCAAAAGATGCTTAAACAATATACTCCTATATGGACAGAGTATAGCAAGGAAAATAAAGAACTTGTGGTGGCTATATCCAACCAACTGATAAAATTGAAGGTGCGTCAGCAACCCGATTTTTATAATTTCGTTCAGGCTCAAATAAACTTTAAAAACTCCACTCAGTCGGCTCAAAGTTTCGACAATTGGGTGAAGGCCTTGGATTTGGTGCTGAAGAAAAAGCGTAAGCTCAAAGATTTTAACGAGTTTATTGCCTATACCGATATGTTGTTGAAGAATAATGTTCTCTCCAATTCGCGTTCTTCGCGATGGGAGTTTCAGGAAGGCACTCCTTATTCCTTCGAGATTATCAACGACCGTATAGCAGTGCAGTTTAACAGCCCCTTTGAGTTGTATTACAATTCCGACAAAGATGGCGGCACGATATTTGGCACCAAGGGTGTATACTATGTGATGGATAACGAGTGGATAGGACAAGGTGGCAAAGTCGACTGGGGACGCACCGGGTTGTCGTCGGCTCAGGTGTGGGCTACGTTGAACACCTATACTGCCAATACCAAGTTCCCGAAGTTTACTGCCGATTCGGTACTATTTGTAAACAAGCAATACTTTAAAGAACCGGTAGTGGGACACCTCGAAGAACAGCTGATGAACCAGATGCCTCCCGAAAAGTACAACTTCCCTAAGTTCCGTTCGTATAAAAAAGACTTTATAATACCCAATATCATGAAAGACGTGGATTATAAAGGTAGCTTTATGATGAATGGTTCAAAGTTTATAACTTCGGATAGCAAAAACCCGGCAACATTGATATTCTATCGCAATCAAAAGCCTTTTATAATAGCTTCGGCATATAAGTTTTTGCTCACTCCCGAAAAGGCTGTGAGCGAAGTGGCCGACGTGAAGATATATATCGATGGCGATTCGATATTCAATTCAGGGGTGTCGCTAAGATATGTGTCGGGCGACAAAAAACTATCTATGATAAATGCCAGCAAACGTAACTACTATAGCCCTTATACTAATACCTATCATAATTTGGATATGTATTGCGAAGACATCACTTGGGATATGGCAAGCGATGAATTGTATCTTTCGATGCTTCGCCAACAGGGTACTCAATCGTATTCTTCGTTCGAGTCGAGCGACTATTATTCGTTGAAAAAGTATCTCGAAATACAAGGTATCGACCAGATAAGTCCTTTGCAAAGAGTGTATAGATATATGCGCGACCGCCAAAGCAGTGCTTTTTACTTAGACGAGTTTGCTCAAAGTGTTCGTATGGATATAATGCAGGCCAAGCTGATGATACACAATTTGGCCAAAGCCGGTTTGCTTACCTTCAACGAAGGCGAAGGCCGTGTGTATGTTAAAGACAAATTGCCTACCTATAGCCGTGCATACGCCAAGTCGCCAAAGATAGACTACGATGCTTTGGTGCTCAACTCCGAAACGGCAAATACCGAGAACGCTGTTATAGACCTTAAAACCAACGACCTTTCGATGAAGGGTGTGCGTAAGTTTGTGGTTAGCGACACTCACCAGGTGGCCATATTCCCTAAAGGTGGAAATATTTTGGTTAAGAAAAACAGAAATATATTGTTCGACGGTATGATTAATGCCGGCCGTTTTGTGATGTATGTCTCTAACGCTAATTTCGATTATGAGCAGTTTAAACTTACATTGCCTCAAATCGACTCGATGATGTTTTACGTTAAGTCGTTTACCGATTTGCGTTCCGATGCTCCTTTGGAACTGGTGCGTACTCCCATACATAACCTCAAAGCCGAAATATTGGTGGATAAGCCCAACAACAAATCTGGTTTGAAAAAGATAAAAGACTATCCTATATTCAATAGTTTGGAGAACAGCTATGCCTATTACGATAGCAAGAACATACGTAATGGTGCCTACTCTCGCGATAAATTCTACTACACCCTTAATCCTTTTACCATCAAGAATATGATGACTTTCGAGACCGATAGTTTGGAATTTAACGGTGTGTTGGTGTCGGCAGGCATATTCCCCGACATCAAAGAGCCGTTGAAGGTGCAACGCGACTACTCGTTGGGTTTCATAATACAAACACCGCCGGCAGGTTTGCCAGCCTATGGAGGAAAGGGTCAGTTTAAAAACACTATCGATTTGAGCAACAAAGGGCTGCTTGGCGATGGCGACCTCGAATACCTCACTTCCGTAACACGTGCCGGCAAAAACAATATGGTGTTTATGCCCGACTCTATGTTGGCTCTTACCGACACCTTCTTTATAGCCGAAAATGCCACCTATCCCGATGCCAAGATTGGCCGCTCGGATGTGAAGTGGTTGCCGTATAAGGACGAGATGTATGCTTCGTCGCGAAAGACTCCTTTCGATATGTATAGGGGCGAAACTCAGTTTAGAGGACAGCTCTTGCTTAAGCCTTCGGGGCTTACGGGTAGCGGCAACGCCGTTATCAGAGAAGCCGAGCTTTATGCCGACCTCTTCGAACTTAAGGCTCGAAACATAACATCGAATGTGTCGGAATTTACATTGAAATCGGAATTGTACAACAATATTGCTCTTTCGGCAAAAGACGTGAAATCGAATGTGGACTTCGACAAGCAGATAGGCACTTTTGTGTCGAACAAGAGTGTGGAATGCATCTCGTTGGATATAGTGCAATATGTGGCTTGTGTAGACAAGTTTGTGTGGGATATGAACAAGAAAGAGGTGGCATTGCAAAACACCAAGAGTACTGCCGGTCAGGGTATAGGCTCGTTGGCGGTGGACAAACGTGTAGGCAAAATCATGCCGGGTGCCACATACGTGTCGCAGCATCCGTCGCAAGACAGCCTGTCGTTCAATGCCGTGAGTGGCTTGTATAAGTACAATGCCGGCATACTTGCCGCAAAAGATGTATACCTTGTAGAGGTGGCCGATGTCGCCATAGCTCCTAAGGGCGATTCGTTGACGATATTCCCAAAAGCAAAGATGGATAAGCTGATAGGTGCTCAGATATTGGCTGACGTTACCGATAAGTATCACCTCTTCTACGATGCCGAAGTTGAGATAAGCGGCAAAAACAAATATGAGGCTTCGGGATATATCGACTATATTGACGAGGCAAACACCAAGCAAAAGATATTCCTTTCGGATATTGCTCCCAATGCCGAGGGTGTAACGGTGGGTAACGGTTCCATAAGCGATGAGGACAAATTTATGCTAAGTCCGGCTTTCGGATATATGGGCAAGGTAACGGTGGACGCTCACGAAAAGTTCTACATGTTCGACGGTGGTGTGCAACTCGTACACAAATGCAAGGGCAACGACGAGAAACTTGGCTATATGAAGTTTAAAGACCGTGTAGACCCCGGAGCGATAGTGATTCCGGTAGCCGAAATACCTACCGACTTGAACGGAAAACGAATGACGGCTTCGATATTGTTTAACAAAACCAACCTCGAACCATACAGTGCTTTCCTTACTTTGGACCAAGCTGTAGACAACGACCTGTTGAGCGCGGCAGGATATTTGTCGTACAACAAGCTACGCAAAGAATACCGCATAGGCAGCGAAGCCAAGGTGGAAAATCCGGTGGAAGAAGCCGGTCAGTATTTGGCTTTGAAAACCGAATCGTGCGATGTGGTGGGACAAGGAGAACTTGACTTCCATCTAAAGCAAAACTTCGTAAAACTATTCACCTACGGCGATGTGCATGTAAACAATGCCAAGAGCGACGACACCGAGATAGATATGATATTGGGCTTCACCTTCCCATTTATGGAACAAGCCCTCGCTATGATGGGACAATACATATCCGACGACCTGAGTCTTTCGCAAGAAGACCCCAACAACGAAAACCTACGTCGTGCCCTATGCCAATATTATGGCAACGAAGAGGGTAATGCTTTGTATTACGACTTTTCGGGTATGGGCGAGTTCGAAAAAATGCCCGATGTGTTGAACCACACATTGCTGTTCGACAAGATAAATTGGAAATACTCTTCGGCAATAGGCTATTACAGCAACGGAAAGAGTGTGTTGGCTCAGGTGGGCAAGATACAGGTGCGTAGGGTGATAACCACACGTGCTCAATTGCAAAAACGCTCTACAGGAGTGGAATTGCGTATGTTTGTTCAGGTAGACCGCGACCATTGGTATTATTTCAACTACAACTTCGACCGCCAGATAATGAAGGTATATAGCAGCCTCGGCGAATGGAACGATATGATACGCAACCTTGACGAAAAAGCACGCATAGTGGAAGGAAAATCCGAAATGGGTGTATATCGATACTCGTTGGCAACCAAGAGCGAAGCCGAAAGCTTTTCGAGGTATATGATGAACATCACCGACCCCAACGCCTCGCCAAACGATGACGAAGAGGAATACGACGACGAAGAAGAAGAAACAGAATAACAAGCAGAGTAGAGACGCAATTTTGTTGCGTCTCTATTTTTTTGCCGCCATAACACAAATCAAAGTTTTCGAAAGCAAAAATATATTCCTTCGAAAGCCATGGTCGGCAAACTTCGAGTACGATAGTCGGCAAACTTCGATTGACATAGTCGACAAACTTCGAGAGTGATAGTCTCCTCTCGCCGAGAGGGCGGTTTCCTCTCGCCGAGAGGAGGGGTTCCTTACGCCGAGAGGCAGGGCAAACGCACCACTACTAAACCAACGACAGTAACGTTGTAAGAAATTCATTATCCCAACCTGCACGTTTTCTTTTAGATTTAATACTACCTTTACTCGTATCTTGCTTTAACAAAGTGAGGGACAGCTTATTTAC
>JAFWZP010000120.1 GCA_017522255.1 Bacteroidales bacterium
TAATTTTGTAAACCGAAAACAAGTAATTATTATGCCACAAAACCACTTGAAATATAATCAAGATTGTTCTCCGCTTTTGCACTATCGCTTTGCTTACCGTGCAAATTCCTGCGGAAACGCTATCACAAAGCCACCGGCTTTTTCTTGTTCTCCGCTTTTGTGCTATCGCAAAGCTTACCGCACAAATTCCTGCGGAAACGCTATAAGATATGATTAATTCAACCAACGGGTTAAATATCACGAATACTTAGATTTTTTCTACTCTACCATGTAAAATGTAAAGTCCAATTTCGGCGGACAGCCGATTAGATACTCAATATAGGGGGCTTATCCAAGACGAAACATTCTTTAATCTTTATAACTCAATATATTACAAAGATTGATTTTTGTTTAGCGGATAGTAATAATATTTTTTAGAATTATTATATGATAAAATGATAGCTTTTCTTTGTCAAAAAAAGACCTGTGGAGGGGCATTTTGAGAAGATTGGAGTGTCAAGGTCTTGACATTCGAATGTCAAGACCTTGAGAATAGACCCTCAAGAAGCAAAGAATAGAAGATTGAAAATCAAACCATTCGAATTTAGCAAAAAATGGCTCGAAACTTCATTCTTTAGGAATGAATGTTTTAAATATTATTAACCTTTCAATTCTTTGAAATTATGGCTTTCTATTTTCTTTTTGTCCCTATCAATACACCCGACACACTCCATGCACTAAAGCTACCGCCTTCGGCTTTGCCTTGCGGAATTGCAATAGTGAGAGTATGTTTTCCCGGTGCAAGATGGGAAAGGTCGAAGTATGTGGGCTGAGTGGCAGTGCCGGGACACCAACCCGAACGCGAATAGTCGGACGACGACACTCCGTTCCAAAAATTTCCGGATACGGGGTTCAGCTCGCGAAAGGTGCCGCAGTCGGAACGCCAGGGAGTGTATACAAATTCTTTTCGACCATCTATTATAATTGTATTGGCTTTGGGGTTAAATTCGTCGCCACCACCCCAACCGCCATGACCTGTGGTTATGTATCGCAGTTCGATGTTTTCTACCCCTTCGGGTATTTCGAATGTTACGGTAAGGCTGTCGGTATCAAAAAATCGAGGATAGTTTTGTCCTGCCATTTCCATCACATTGCAAGTGTTGAATATAGGCAATATCCACTGTGTGGTTGTTTCTTCTTCTGTGTTCCACTCATAGGCACCTGGATATGCCTTTATGTCCATACTCAGTTTGTGTCCACCACCATCGTAGTTGCCTATGAAAGCACCTATTATAACATCACCTGCCAAAGCCGCAGCCAAATCGGTAATATCTTGTTTGTAATACACTTCGTCGTCCCATTCCAATCCGTCAATTTGCACACGGTCGTTGAAATGTCTTACGCCGAAAGGAGTAAAAAATCGTATCAACTCTATCACCGGTAGGTAGTTGTCTTCTATTTTCATACCACGATATTCTTCACCTGTTTTTGAGTAAAAGCCCGGCACCTGCGATATACCTTTTGAGAGAGCATCGTATAGGCTTAGTTCACGCCAAGTGGGTATTACAAATATAGAGCCTGTTCGGTCGTAGGCATCGCCTTCGGAGTGGGCATAAACCTCGGCATAGACTTGATAGTGAGATGGCAACTGAGGCATGGTCAATCGTTTAAGAATAAGAGTTCCACCGGCAAAGTGTATTACTGTATCCATAGGCATTGCATTGGTCCAACGCGAAGTGTCGCCCCAGTGTATTCGATCGTTGTCGAACACGTTGGTGGTTATTATCATCTTATTTCGACGAATATTATCAAGCTCGCGAGGAATCATTTCCACTCCCAAATTATCGGGTATCAAATACTTGTATATCTTTGGATTCTTCACTTTTTGAGAGGTAATGGATGTTGGTATTATTTCGGTGGTTGAACTACCATTTCTTACAAACTTCACCATCACACCTTCGAGGTCGGCAAACTGAGCCATAGGAGTGGCACTGTAGTCCAATGCTGTTGTCATCCATATCTCTATACGATTGGAATTGATGCTGGTGGTATATTTTGTGCACTCAAAGCCTAATATTGTTTCGGTTCCTTCGGCAGTGTACTTAACATGTTTGCTACCTATTTTTGATTTGGTATAGTAGCTTTCATTTTCAGGATAAATGAGTTGCGAAAAAGCAGTCATACTATCATAGTCTACGTATGTAACGGCTTTGGGCAATCCGGGAATAGATTTATCAATGTTTGCCGGCTTATCGGCTATTGCTATCTGATTGTTGTAGTTTTGCACTATGGTGTATGAGGTATCTTGTTTTTCGACTCCTTGTCGGTAGGATTGGTATATAAGCAGGTTTATTTTGCTATTTTGAGCAAACGACGATAGCGACACAGCTATCAGCATCGCACAAATTATGTATCTATGTTTCATTATCTCTATTTTTTACGTTGATTGAATATGTTTATTGCTTGGTTGCTATTTTCATAATCATGCTTACCATTGCATCGGTATCTATTTGGCATTCCTTGTGCAATTCTTTGAGACTGCCGTGAGCCACAAAATAATCGGGTATTCCCATTCGGTGTACATTTACCTTAAGGTTGCTGTCTGCCACCACTTCAGCTACTGCCGAACCCAGTCCACCTTTTAGTGCACCGTTTTCAATGGTAATGATATCGGTATATTTCGACGCTACTTGTTGTATCAAATCCTCGTCTAATGGTTTAAGGAAACGCATATCGTATACTGCTACGTTTATTCCCTTGGTTTCGGCAATAGAGGCGGCTTCCAAGGCTGCATTACCAATATGACCTATTGACAATATAGCTATACTATCACCTTCCTTTAAGCAACGACCTTTTCCTATTGCTATTTCCTGCATAGGGTTCTTCCAGTCGAGGTTGACACATCCCCCCCTTGGATAACGGATAACAAAAGCACCTTTACCTCCCAGCTGTGCAGTGTACATCATGTTTCGCAGTTCGTGTTCATCGAGTGGAGATGCTATTGTAATGTTGGGTATTGGACGGAAGTATGCATAGTCGAACACACCATGATGGGTAGCACCGTCTTCGCCAACAAGTCCTCCCCTATCTAAACAAAATACCACATCGAGGTTTTGCAATGCCACATCGTGTATCACTTGATCGTAGGCACGTTGCATAAACGAAGAATATATGTTGCAAAACGGCACCATACCCTGAGCTGCCATACCTGCGGCAAGAGTAACAGCGTGTTGCTCGGCAATACCCACATCAAAAGCACGGTGAGGCATCTTGTCCATCATTATATTTAGCGAACAACCTGTAGGCATGGCAGGCGTTATGCCTAATATCTTTTCGTTTTGTTCAGCCAATTCCACTATGGTGTAGCCAAATACATCTTGGTATCGCAAAGGTTTGTTACCACTATCGTTCACCACCTGCTTACCCGTATTGGCATCAAACAATCCAGGAGCGTGGTAGGCTATAGGATTTTTTTCGGCTTCTTCCAAACCTTTCCCCTTGCGGGTAACTATATGCAACAGCTTAGGGCCTTGTATGTCTTTCAGCTTTCCCAATATCTTTATCAGGTTTTCCACGTCGTGACCATCTATAGGGCCAAAGTAACGGAAATTCAATGCTTCAAAAAGGTTGCTTTGCTTCACCAATGCCGATTTAGTGATGAGCCCTATCTTTCTGAAGAAATTTTTGTGTTTCTTGCCCTTACCTTCGCCATAAAAGTCCCATATCTTATTCTTTAGCCTATTGTATGCCGATGAAGTGGTGATGGTGGTAAGGTAATGACTCAAAGCACCTACACTTTTGTCGATAGCAATTCCGTTGTCGTTTAGTATCACTAATATATTGGCTTTAGAATCGCCTGCATGGTTCAACCCTTCGAAGGCCATACCTCCAGTCATAGAGCCATCGCCTATAACAGCAATATGTTGTCGAGTGTTGTTGCCCTGCAATCGCGAAGCCATAGCCATACCCAATGCTGCCGATATAGATGTAGATGAATGTCCTGTTCCAAAAGAATCGTATTCGCTCTCCTCCATTTTTGGAAATCCACTTATCCCCTTGTAGGTACGTATGGTATGGAAAAGGTTTTTGCGACCTGTAAGAATCTTGTGAGGATAGGCTTGATGCCCCACATCCCACACCAATTTATCGTCAGGAGTGTTGAACACATAATGCAAAGCTACCGAAAGTTCCACGGTACCTAACCCCGATGCCAAATGACCTGGATTGTTTGCCAATACATCTATTATATATGCACGAATCTCTTCGCATAGCGTTTTTAATTCGTCACACGATAGTTTCTTCAAATCGTCAGGTGTATTAACCTTCTCTAAAACATCATATTGTATCTTTTCCATATTTGTCATACTAGTTTGCAAAGGTAGCAATTATTTTTCAATCTGTAGCAACAATTCAGTTTTATTATGTTATTTCAACATTAGAGTTACTGCTTTCTTTATATTTTGTACATAGCCGGAATTATCAAAAACTTCTATTTTCAGTACATAGTTTCCTATCCTGCACCGTGTACCATCATCGGCACTTCCGTCCCACACCATCATACCATTGGTACCTAACAAAGCATTTTGTTGCAAAGTTTTTACCAATCGTCCTCGTTGGTCGAATACATAAATGTTAGCAAGCAAATTACCATCATGGATAGTGTAGCTTATGTTCAACAAATCGTTGTATCCATCATTATCAGGCGAAAACACAAGGGGTTCTACCACAAAAACATCGTCCGAAACAAATATATCAGTAGCTTGCGAATTGCGATAGGTAGGTGTAGCCCATCCAACTACCTTGGCAGCCGAATGCCAATTACCCACCATATTGGTGGAATGTTGTACCGAACGCCTTTCGAGAGATACTCCTTCCACATCGTCGAGCCAACGGTAATGCATATCCTCGTTATAGTCAAACCGATCGATAATGGTGCTATCGGTCAAAGCCAACACTACTATTCCCGAAGCATTGGTATACGAAGGCATCTTGCTTATAGCATACATCTTATTAGGATACTTAACATTATAGTTGGTCCTCAAAAAGTCGGTATTCGACGACAACACCACATAATCGTGAGGATAAACAACCGCATTGATAGGCAATGGCACCATTGTTTTTACACAGCCTTGCAATTCGTCCCATGTGGCAAGGCACAATTTATTCAAGGCCATCACCGAATCGGTATTATTGTATATCTCCACAAAGTCGTCGCCACCCACATAGGGGTTAAACAGCACCTCGTTAATAAGCAAATCATTTGGCATAATGGTAGCCGTTACCACACTATCACCTACATTGCCCTGCGAGTAGGCCGATATAGTGGCCTCGATATCGTCAATAAAAAATTTATTCTTGTCGGCTGAAGTATACTTGCACCATAGCGACAAGTAGCACTCACTGCCAAGCACCTCATCATCCAAATCCACAAACGACAATATATTTCGAAAGGCTACACCACCCAAGGTATCTACTTCTACCTGCCACCGCCCATCGGGATAACGCAAAGTTTTAAATCTCATTTGCCCGGCATTGGTAGCATTTAGCTTGTATGGCTGCTCTACAAGAGAAACAATCTCTTCATCGGCATATTTTCTATATATAGCAATCTGGGCTACGCTACGTGGCTTTATCTCTACATACAATGCCTTGGTAGAATGTTCGGGATTGATACTATCGGCATAAAAATAAAAACGAAAATAACTATTATTAGAAGTAAGGCTATTGTGTTTTAACCAAAAACTATACATTAAAGTATCAGTAGATACAAGTTTCAAAGGAGTAGAAAGATAAGAGGTGTCGGCTTTGCTACCATTGAGTCGCAGTTGCAAATCGTATACCAAAAAGTCGGCAGTATCACCATCCCAAGGTGGCGACAATACAAAATCACCATCCGTAAAACTATCCCTTACCTCTATGGTCTGTGCCAATACTTCATTAACAGTACTACACATAAACACCATTATCAATATTATATATATTTTCATCATTTTATTGTATTTACATATATTATTGCAAAACATACAGACAATAAACAATTGAATTCATTGCATCAACAATAACTTTAGCATCAACTACAATTATATTTCACAACAGATAGATTTTGGATAAATAACGTAATGTAGCGAAATTTCTTTTTCAAGGGTCAATATTTTTTTCACCAACTTTCTATTTATAGTTCAATAACATATAAAATATTTTGAGAAAAAGAGTGCAAAATGGCAACAAAATTTGATTATTTTCGTAATATGTAAGGTTAAAAAATATGTTTAAGTACAGATACGAAAACAAAGAAAAATGAAAGAAAGATTTTGCGAATTGAACGAACTATTTGATGATATGATTAGTGCCAAAGCCAAAGTAATCCCCATCATATCGGATATCGATGAGGATGATTTGCTTGACGAGAATGATATACCTAACGAAATGCCTATATTAGCATTGCGTGGCAATGTGCTTTTCCCTGGAGTGATACTACCTGTAACAGCAGGTCGAAAGAAGTCGATAAAACTATTAAAAGAAGCATACAAAAAGAACTTTTTGATAGGGGCAGTAGCTCAATGTAACGATGCCGAAGAACCTGACTACGAAGATTTATATGGTTTAGGCACTGTTGCTAAGGTACTTAAAATACTGGAAATGCCCGATGGAAACGTATTAGGCATATTACAAGGCACACGACGCATAAAACTCACATCTATCACAAGCACCACTCCATACCTAAAAGGCGAAGTAAAAGATTCTCCCGAAAAGGAGGAATTTAACAAAACCACTGCTTCACCTGAAGATATTGCAGCCATCGAAAGCGTTAGAGATATGTATGAGCAGTTTGTAAAAAACTCGCCAAACTTACCTTCAGAAGCTACTATAGCAATAAAAAACTTAGAAAGTCCTAAGCTACTGGTAAACTTTGTAGCCTCACACCTCGAAATATCGACAGGCGAAAAACAATACCTTTTGGAAATAGAATCGTTTAGAAAACGTATCGAAAAGGTAATGACACACCTTACCAAAGAGCTAGACTTCTTGGAAGTAAAAAACCAAATACAAAAGAAGGTGAAAATAGATATGGACAAGCAGCAGAGAGAATACTTTCTGACTCAGCAACTAAAAACCATACAAGAAGAACTCGGTGGAAATCCAGGCGACCAAGATTTAGAGGAACTTAACTACAAAGCTTCCCATAAGAAATGGAGCAAAAATGTGGCAGAAATATTCGATAAAGAATTGGATAAGTTAATGCGTTTGCACCCACAATCGCCAGACTACTCTACACAACTAAACTATCTAAACACAATGCTCGACCTACCATGGGACGAATGTACCAAAGATAACTTGGATTTAAAACACGCTCAAAAAACTTTGGACAAAGACCACTATGGTATCGAGAAAGTGAAAGAACGCATATTGGAATATCTTGCCGTGCTTAAACTAAAAGGCGATATGAAGTCGCCGATATTGTGTTTGGTAGGTCCTCCGGGTGTGGGAAAAACCTCGTTAGGCAAATCGATAGCTACAGCACTAAACCGCAAATATGTGCGTATGGCATTGGGCGGACTTAGAGACGAAGCCGAAATACGCGGACACCGCAAAACATATATCGGTGCCATGCCCGGTCGAGTAATACAAAACATAAAGAAAGCTAAATCGTCGAACCCTGTATTTGTTCTCGACGAAATAGACAAAGTGCTTGGTATGAGTGTAAACGGCGACCCTGCTTCGGCACTGCTTGAAGTATTGGATCCCGAACAAAATACTGCATTCCACGACAACTACCTTGATGTAGACTACGATCTATCGAAAGTACTATTTATAGCCACTGCCAATACATTAAGCACCATACACCCAGCATTGCTCGATCGTATGGAAATAATCGATATATCGGGCTACATAATAGAAGAAAAGATAGAAATAGCACGTAAACACTTGGTACCTCGACAAATAAAAGAACACGGATTGGAGAAAAACAGATTTACATTCTCCAACGCCGTATTAGCACAAATTATAACCGAATACACACGCGAATCGGGTGTACGCCAATTAGAAAAAGCAATAGCCAAAATAATACGACACTATGCTGTAGAAATAGTAAAAGAGGGCTTCCCCGAAAAAGCTATAAAGAAAGACTGCCTCAAAGACATATTAGGCTTACCCATACATAGCAACGAAAAACGTTCGAAAAACGACATTGGCGTAGTAACCGGTTTGGCATGGACCAGTGTAGGTGGCGAAATACTATTCATTGAATCAATTTTAAGCAAGGGAAAAGGCAACCTATCAATGACCGGCAACTTGGGCGATGTGATGAAAGAATCGGCCACATTGGCATACGAATATCTCAAAGCCAACGCCGAAAAGTTTGGCATAAACGAAGAACTATTCGAAACCAAAAATGTACATATCCATGTTCCCGAAGGTGCCACACCAAAAGATGGTCCATCGGCAGGAATCACCATCTTTAGCGCATTACTTTCGATATTCACACAACGCAAGGTACGTGCCGATTTTGCCATGACAGGCGAAATAACACTTCGCGGGCAGGTGCTGCCGGTAGGAGGAATAAAAGAAAAGATATTGGCAGCAAAACGTGCCAATATATCCAACATCATCCTTTCTGAAAAGAACAGAAAAGATGTAGAAGACATAAACGAAGAGTACCTTGAAGGAGTTGCATTTCACTACATAACTGAGATGAGCGAAGTGATTCCATTGGTTTTCGAATAAGAAAAAAAAGTAATGAACATAAAAGATACACATAACCCGATTGTACAATACTGCGTATGCTTGGCAGTACTGATATGTATATGCATGCCCATCAGCGCCCAAAAAGAAATGAGCGAGGGATACAAGCTTATGAAAAAGAAAGAATATCATAAAGCCTTGCTTGCATACAAAAAAGCCGAAACAAAAATAGACGATAACAAATCGCATTCTAAAGCACAATGTCTATCCAAAATAGGAGAGTGCTATTTAAAGATGAATTACTATTCATTGGCACTACCCTATTTCGAAAAAGCAACCAAGTACGATTCGGCTTATGTGTATTCTCTAAACTCATACGCCGAAGCCTTAAAAACCAACGGCAGATACCACGAATTACTGAAGGTGTTTGAACAACGTCTTTCGAACCAAGAATATAACAACGAAAGCACCAACAATGTACTACAAGATATGTCGTATTACTCATTTCCAATCCTCAATTTGGCCGAAAACAAACTATTTGACATACGTGTGCAAAACAATATACACACTTTAGGTAAAAAACGAGGACTGTCAATTATTAACGACAAACTACACTTTTCTACTACAAGCTACGCCATAATACCCGAACAAAAAGACTATGGCGAAAAGATAATGAACTACACTCCTTTCGTAGCCGAAATAAGCGACAAATCACTTGTAAAACCCACTATAGCAAACACATTGATAGACATTGAAGACAATATCACATACTCTATAGTACACCCTGTAAGCCAAAATTTGTTTTACACAGTACTAACCTCTGATAATGAAGAGATACTATATGAAAGCAAGAAAAAAAACGGCAAATGGCAAAGTGGTAGCAAAGTAAAGGTGGGTAAAAAAGCCATAACTGTGTCACACCCTGTGTTTACACCCGACGGTACCATAATGATATTTTCGGCAAAACGCACCAATGGCAACGGAGGCTACGACTTGTGGTACTCAAAACAAACCGAAAAAGGATGGAGCAACCCCATCAATTTAGGCGATAGTGTAAATACCAAAGGCGACGAAATAACACCTTTCATATACAACGACTACCTATTCTTTGCCTCCAACGGACAAAGAGAAAGCTATGGAGGATTCGACATCTACGGCACGCCTTGGAACAATGGCTCAATCACGATTGCAGTAGAAAACCTAAGATTGCCATACAATTCCTATGCCGACGACTTCGATTTCGTGATAGACAGTCTCTCAAATACAGGATTTATTGTAAGTACTCGAAACCAAAAAACGCTCGACGACAGAATATATTCCTTTACCGAAATACCTTACTTTACAATAGTAAAAGGCGAGGTATCTGATAAATTCGGTTACTTTTTATCAAAAGCCGACATAACGGTTTACGAAGATAATATACCATTATTCGCAACCAAAAGCGATGAAAATGGTTCATTTCAAGTGTATTTGAAAAACAACCGCAACTACAGAATAGAAATAACAAAAGAAAACTACCTATCCACTCAAAGAACATATACGACAACAAGTACCAAAAAGATAGGCAACACCATCGTATACGAAGATGTGCGACTCAGTGGTTTTGAAATAGGCAAGACATATAAATTGGACAGTTTGTTTCACCAAACAGCAAGCATAGAACTGCAGCCAAACAACACCCGACTAACCACAATAGAAACTTTTTTGAAAGAAAATCCACAACTCGATATGCACATATTCATATTTGGCTACCTTACGGACAACGACAAGTTTAATCAACTTTTAAACGAAAATCGCATACAAACAATCACAAATCATTTTGCAGAGCAAAGCGTAAACGTAAACCGAATACACTTTATGAGCTATTCCAACGAGATACCAACCGAGTTTGAGAATGCCGACACCGAAAAAGATACTTCATACATGGTATACTTCCTGTTTGCTCCCAAAAGCACAAAGATTTCATCGCCGGCAACCACCTCGATAACACATTAACACATAATATTAAATACAAAAAATGTCTTGTACTAAAAAAGTTGACACAAAAGTCAACGAAATGATTTAAGGCAACTTCTAAAAATTCCACGTTCCAAGCCACCCTCTTATCCCTCCTAAAGGAGGTAAAATAGTTACTCACCGGGTGGTAAGGATTTTTGCGTGCTTTACGTTTTTTGTCGAAATCTTTCTATTTCCTTTTCAATCGCATACTCGATTTGTGGGACCATTTATTGAATAATCAATTACTTTGTCTTTGGTTAGGTTAATAGCCATTTTCCAATAGCAGTCGCCACCGTCTAGTACTTTGCAAAATACTCGAGAAAACAGCCAATCGTATTTTTCGCAACTGCAGTTTATCAGTACGCATTCGTCGCCATCCTTATTGTAGAAAAACAGATATTGGCGACCATAATCTTTGAACCTTTTTCTGACATCTTTGAATAGCCAATGCTTCTCTTCGTTTGAGATAAGTTTAGCCAAAGTAGTTTCAGCTCGCTGTACATCACTGATGGTTACACGAGGTTTAAACTGTGCAAAACTGTTGTGAGGTTCTTTTATTTTCTTTGATCCTATTGGCACAAGCACATATCCTATCATTGTTGTGTCGGACACACAGCGGTGAAAGAGGCAAAGAGTGTCTATCGGTATTAAACCATCATAGTAATAGGAAATGCTGTCAAAATAGTCTTTCGCCGGTGGCAACTGTGGTATTTTTCCTTCCTCCATAGCAGTTATCTGTAGTGGCTCTACTATTTTTATAGTCCAAGATTCAATATCTTGGGCCAACACAGCACCAATTCCTATAGCACAAAGTGTTGTACATATCAGTACTCTCTTATTCATATTTTTATATTATTTACGTTTTCTTTTTTTATTATATCCTTTTACATAGTGTATTCTTGGACCATTTACACTGTATTCAATTATTTCTTTTTTTGTTAGGTTTATGGTAGCGTGCCAACGACTGTCGTCGCCGTCATACCATACTATAAATGAGCGGTCGGGTGTGTCTGCTATCAGATTTTCAGGGCTCGTGCAATTGACAAAAACACAAGTATCGCCTTTCTGAGATATGAAGAATAGGTATTGCCTTTTAAATTGGTAAAACCATGGAGCGGTAAATACTCTAGGAAATTCTTTTTGCGAGTAGGCTAACTCTTCGAAAACATAGGCAAGTACATCTTCTGCTTGTTGAACCAAAGCCAAACTCGTATCGGTTAGCATAGTGCCGTTGTATTCGGCTGACATTCTGACGATTTGTACTGAATCGCTAGGAATCATTACCCAACCAATGGTATTGTCTGAACTATAGCACTCAAAGAAACGGATATATTTTGATACCTTTGGTTTTAATATTTTGAAGCCAAATATAGAATCGTCGCATACAGTCATAGTATCTTTTAGTACTTCCGATATTCTTGTTAAGTTATGAGCTTGCAGGTTCTTTTGTGCCAATACTGTTTTTATTCCTATAACACAAAGTGTTGTACATATCAGTAATATTTTCTTCATGGCTGTGTTTCCAATCTGTTTTTAATCTGCTCTTCGGTAATGGTGTAGGTGTGGCAGGTGCTATATGAGTTGTCTTGAGGTTCGGTATAGGAGTATTGGGATTGTTTTGCCTTGAAGTTGTAGGGGCTGTCGTTTGAAAGTGAGTCGTGGGCGTAATAAGTAATACGATGTGTGCTGTCTATCACAAAAGTTATGCTGTCACCGTATAGTTGGTAAACTATTCGCCATTCCGATTCCTCTTTCCCACTACAACCTATACCACCATCGGTAAACACAAGTGTCTTTTTCTTGTTTGGAACGGGATAAGTGCCATCGTGTCCACGTTCATATTCGCTTGGATAGTACCTATAATTGCCCGAATATTCAAATAATATATCGTACCCGCTTTGGTTGTCGAAATACAATTCGTCAAAATACCCAGGGTCGCACGAACTAAATAGCATTGCTGCACAAACAAGTGCTAATGTTCGTTTTAAATTTTTATGTTTCATTGTTCTGTATTATTTTTTTGCTATTAACGTAGCATAAATGAAAATATTGCTTTTGGCACGTTGATGTATATGAAAGATAATGTTTTTATGGGAAAGATTTTCTATTTAACTAAGATGTTAAATCTTCAATATATTAACAACCCCTATTTTAACGTGCCGAAAAGGATTTTTTTGTATCAAAGTGCGTTTATCGCAGTATAGGAGAGTTGTTGTGATAATTACTTGATAATCAATAGTAGTTATTTTCTTTTCGGAGCGAAATATATTGCTTTTGCGAGTACACCCTGGTTTCATCGCGATGAAACCAGGGTGTACTCGTGATGAAACCCGGGTTTCATCGCGAGCCAACTATACCATCCAGGCGATGGAAGTGCAACGGTTAGGCGATAAAAACATGCAATTTTGGGCTTCTATGTGTGTCGTAGACAGAAGCGAATTAACATTTGTAGATTTTGTTTAACATTTGACAACCCTTCTAACTACCCAAAAAACGGATGGCAAACAGATAAAATATGGCGACGTTTTAAATAAAATGTGTTATATCAACGATGGTGATACAATATTTATGGACAATTGTTGTTTTTTGCAACGTGTGGAAAACAAACTGCCGTGTGTGATTGTATATTTAGCCGGAGAGTGGCAGTGGTTGTCTTCCCGATAAAACAATTGAATGATATTATGAATTGTATTTTACAAACAAAATAACCAAAGAGTCGAAATCATAAGATGAATAGTATGAATTATCTGTTGCGAAATTGTAGAAGAGCGTTTTTTGTGTTTGCACTTAGCCTTTTTGTGGTGAATGGTGTTGTGTGTCAAAATATTTTTGTTGGTGGCGATATGCGCTATGGCCATATATTGTGCAACGACGATCAATCGCGTGCCCACATAAACTCTTCTACCTATGGCTTTTCGTTTTATATAGGTAACAATTTTGCTGAAAACGAGTATTGGCATAGCTATTGGAATTTTCCTTCGTTTGGATTGGAACTTTCTTACGATTATATTGATAATGCTGTTACCGGCAATAAATTAGGTGCATTGTTTTTTATACGTCCATCGTTTTACAAAACCGAACGCTTATCGCTTAATGCTTATTTGGGTTTGGGATTGTCGTATTTTTCCAAGGTATATCACAAAACCGACAATCCACATAATACTTACATCGGTTCTCATACCAATGCTTTGATAAACTTGGGAGTGCAGTCTAATTATTTTGTTTCGGAACGTTTGGCACTTACTGCAGCCGTTAAGTTTAGTCATTCGTCGAATGGGCAAATGTTTCGTCCCAATTTTGGTTTAAATTTTGCTCAGTTCGAGTTTGGGTGCGAATACTATTTTGATAGATACAAATATACTGTGCCTATTGTGGAAAAAGATAAAGTCAAGGACAATTCTGTCAATATTTCTTTTTCGCCGGGCATCACAGAGTCGAAGCATACAGGAGAGCGTTATTTTGCGTCATCGCTTTCTATAGCTTATTCACGTAGATTTCATCCTTGTTTTGCCTATGGTATAGGCTACGATTTTATGTATAATGGAACAATAGCTGCCACTCCTTGGTATACCGATGCTTCGGAGTCGGATTGTTTTTCGCAAGGCATTGTAGCCAACTTTGAATGCCTATGGGGTAGGGTGGCTTTGCGTGTAGGATTGGGTGGATATGTGATTAATGGCGAGCATCAAAAGTTGCCATACTACGAGCGTGCCGGACTCTTCTACTATTTGGATCGTGATATGAGTCAATATATAGGAATTTCGATAAAAGCACATGCTGCCAATGCCGAATTTATAGAGTGGACATACGGCATCAGCTTGGGTTAGTTTCATAATTTTCAATTGTTGACTTTTTGCTTTTAGCATCGGTCTATTTTCAAAAACTACCGACTTTTCTTTACAAAAAAACAGAACGTATAGACTGTATTAGTGTGTAAGATGGACGTTATAGATGCATTCGCTAAAAAAATATTTTACATTACAAAATAAAATTCGTATCTTTGTACGTTTTTATATGCAAATCTCATAGCATTAAAACAAGTATAACTAACAATAAATTAATAAGATAATAATATAGATAGATGGCTAATTTTTTGTCGAAAATATTTGGGAATAAGTCTCAACGCGATTTAAAAGAGGTAATGCCCTTCGTTAACGAGGCAAAAGTTGTGTACGAGACAATAAAAACCTTGTCGAACGACGACCTTAGAGGTAAAACAATAGAATTTAGAGCCGAGATACGCAGTGCTATAGAAAAAGAGGAAGCAGAATTGCAAGAATTGCGTAGCCGTATAGAAAATGAATACGACATGCCTGTAGAAGAAAAAGAAAATATCTACAAGCGTATCGAAATATTGGAAAAAACATCATACGATAAAACTCAAGCAGTACTTAACAAGATACTTCCTGAGGCTTTTGCAGTGGTGAAAGAAACGGCACGTCGTTTTGCCGAGAACGACGAAGTGGAGGTTACGGCTACCGACCACGACCGCAATCTGTCGGCTGTACGTGATAGTGTAACCATACGTGGAGATAAGGCTTACTACAAAAATACATGGTCGGCAGGTGGCAATACCATTAAATGGGATATGGTGCATTATGATGTGCAGCTTATAGGTGGTATAGTGTTGCACAATGGTAAGATAGCCGAAATGGCTACAGGTGAAGGTAAAACTCTTGTGGGCACATTGCCGGTATACCTCAACGCTTTGCCGGGAAAAGGTGTGCACGTGGTAACAGTGAACGACTATTTGGCAAAACGTGACTCTGAATGGATGGGAATGCTGTTTGAGTTCCATGGATTGAAAGTCGATTGTATAGACAAATACGAACCACATTCCGAAGGTCGTAAAAATGCTTACTTGGCTGATATTACATACGGTACTAACAATGAGTTTGGTTTCGATTATTTGCGTGACAATATGTCGCGCAACCCCGATGAACTTGTGCAACGTCCGCACAACTATGCTATAGTGGACGAGGTTGACTCGGTGCTTATCGATGATGCTCGTACACCGCTTATTATTTCGGGTCCTACTCCAAAAGGTGATGTGCAAGAGTTTGATCGTTTTAAACCTATAATAGAAAAAATATATAATGCTCAACGTATGTTGGTAACTCAGATATTGGCCGAAGCCAAAACTCTTCTTACGTCGGGTAAGCCCGAAGACGAAAAAAGAGGAGGTGAGTTATTACTTAGAGCTCATCGAGGATTGCCAAAAAACAAAGCTTTAATTAAATTTTTGAGCGAACAAGGTATGAAGGCAATCCTGATGAAGACAGAAAACTTCTACATGCAAGAGCAAAACAAGAATATGCATATCATCGACGACGAACTTTATTTTGTTATCGATGAAAAGCAACATACCATTGATTTGACCGACAAGGGTATCAACTTCTTAAGTTCGCTTGGCGAAAATCCGAAGTTTTATCAATTGCCCGATGTAGGTTCGCAGATTGCCGAATTGGAAAAAGAAAATCTTTCGCAAGAAGAAAAGTTGCAACGCAAAGATGAGATATTAAAAGATTTTTCGATACAATCAGATCGTGTACATACTGTAAACCAATTGCTAAAGGCATATACGTTGTTTGAAAAAGACGTTGAATACGTTGTTATGGACAACAAAGTGAAGATAGTGGACGAACAAACCGGTCGTATAATGGAAGGTCGTCGTTATTCTGACGGACTTCACCAAGCTATCGAAGCCAAAGAAGCCGTAAAAGTTGAAGCAGCTACTCAAACATACGCTACCATTACTTTGCAAAACTACTTCCGTATGTATAAAAAGTTGGCCGGTATGACAGGTACTGCCGAAACCGAAGCCGGCGAATTTTGGAATATATATAAATTAGACGTAGTGGTTATTCCGACCAACCGTCCTGTAGTGCGTAAGGATTTGGAAGATATGGTATACAAAACCAAACGCGAAAAATATCAGGCTATTATCAACGAGATAGAACGTTTGCGTTCCGAAGGTCGTCCGGTATTAGTGGGTACAACCTCGGTTGAGGTGTCGGAGTTGCTAAGCAAGATGCTTACCATGCGTAAGATAAAACACAACGTGCTTAATGCAAAATTGCACAAAAAAGAAGCTGATATTGTGGCCGAAGCCGGATATTCAGGCACTGTTACCATTGCTACCAATATGGCAGGTCGTGGTACCGATATCAAGCTCAAAGAAGGTGTAAAAGAAGCCGGTGGTTTAGCTATTATAGGTACCGAACGCCACGAGTCTCGTCGTGTCGACCGCCAGTTGCGTGGTCGTGCAGGTCGTCAAGGCGATCCGGGTAGTTCCTTGTTCTTTATATCGCTCGAAGATAATCTTATGCGTTTGTTTGGCTCCGAACGTATCGCCAAGGTGATGGACCGCATGGGATTGCAAGAAGGAGAAGTGATACAACACTCTATGATTACAAAATCTATAGAACGTGCTCAAAAGAAAGTAGAAGAAAACAACTTTGGTATTCGTAAACGTTTGCTTGAATACGACGACGTGATGAACAACCAACGTACCGTTATCTACAACAAGCGTCGCAATGCTTTGTACGGCGACCGCCTATCGATAGATATTTCCAATATGTTTTACGATACTTGTGAGGGTATATACGAACAAGCATACGCTGAAAAGGATTACGAATATTTTAATATGGAAATATTGCGTGTGTTTGGTATGGAAATGCCGTTCACCGAAAAAGAATTGTTTGATGGACGTAAAAATGGTATAGTGGATAAAATATACGAAATAGTATATAATTCCTACAAAGAACGCATGGCACGTTTGGCCGAAATGGCATTCCCATTTATCAAAAACATATACGAAAACACTCGCTATGAAAATGTGGCCTTCCCTATTACCGATGGAAAAAAGACCATGAACATAGTTACTCCCGTAAAAAAATCGTACGAAAACAAAGGTCGCGAAATAGGTCTTTCTATCGAAAAGAATATCACCCTTGCTATTATAGATAACGAATGGAAAGAACATTTGCGTGAATTGGACGACCTTAAACAGTCTGTACAAAATGCCACTTACGAACAAAAAGACCCATTGTTGATTTACAAATTCGAATCGTTCAACTTGTTTGAAAAGATGCTTTTGACCATCAATCGCGAAATATCGTCGTTCTTGAGCCGTGCGTCGTTGCCGGTAAACCAAGACGAGAATGTGCGTGAGGCCAAGATGCCTACCAGCGACAACCGCAATCTTAAAACTTCGCGCGAAGAACGTGTGTCGGCACAACGTACCGGAGAACGCGAAAAGCCACAACCCATACACGTAGAAAAGAAAGTGGGACGAAACGACCCATGTCCTTGCGGTAGCGGTAAGAAATACAAAAACTGTCACGGAAAATTAGATAATCAATCAGAATAATATATTTAAATAAAGATTATATCATGAAAAAAATAAGCAAATCATTAGCAGTAGGACTGCTAACAGTTTCGATGGCTTTGGCAAGCACTGCCGAAGCGTGTACCAATTTTTTGGTAACAAAAGGTGCCAGCAAAGACGGCTCTACATTTATTACATACGCTGCTGATTCGCACACATTGTATGGCGAATTGTATTACCGCAAAGCTGCCACATTCCCAAAAGGAACAATGTTTACCGTTATCGATTGGGATTCGGGTCGCCCTCTTGGACAGATAGAACAAGTGGAACACACCTACTCGGTAGTAGGAAACATGAACGAACACCAATTGGCTATAAGCGAAACCACTTACGGTGGCCGTCCTGAATTGGAAGGGCAAGGCGTTATAGACTATGGTAGCCTTATCTACATCACCCTTCAACGTGCCAAAAATGCACGCGAAGCCATAAAAGTGATGTCAGACCTTATAGAACGCTACGGCTATGCCAGCTCGGGCGAATCGTTCTCTATTGCCGACCCCAACGAAGTGTGGGTTATGGACCTTATAGGAAAAGGTAAACCTGAATACGATACCATAAAAGGCAAAGCCAAGATTAAAAAGGCCTACAAAAACTGGAATCCCGGTGCTGTATGGGTAGCAATGCGTGTGCCTGATGGATACGTTTGCGGTCATGCCAACCATGCTCGCATCACTGATTTCCCAATGGAAAAAGATTCCAAAAACAGTATAAGCAGCAAAAACTTGTCTCGCATTTATGAACCAAACGTTGACGTAGTGTATGCCTACGATGTTATAGACTTTGCTAAACTAAAAGGTATCTACACCGAACGTGATGGCAAATTCAGCTTCTCCGATACTTACGCTCCACTTGATTTCAGCGCTGCCAGAGGTTGCGAAGCTCGCGTATATGCTTTCTTCAACAGAGTTAACTCCAATATGAAACAATACGAAAAATATGCTATGGGACACGACTTTAGCACTCGTATGCCTCTATGGATTAAACCCGACAAAAAACTTAGCCTACAAGATGTGATGGCTATGATGCGCGACCATTATGAAGGTACTGCTATGGATATGACTCAAGACTTGGGTGCAGGTCCTTACCAATGCCCTTACCGTTGGAGACCTATGGGTTGGACTGTTGACGGTGTCGACTATGTTCACGAACGTGCTACTTCTACCCAACAAACCGGTTTCTCCTTCGTGGCTCAATGTCGCTCATGGTTGCCAAACGTTATAGGTGGTATACTTTGGTTTGGTGTAGACGATACATACAGCACTGTGTACACTCCTATGTATTGCGGTATAAACAGAATACCTTTGTGCTTCCGCGAAGGCAACGGCAGCATGGTGGAATATTCCGAAACTTCGGCTTTCTGGTTGTTCAACCGTGTAACCAACTTTGCTTACTCTCGCTACAACGATATGATAAAAGACATCATCAAAGTACAAAATCGTTTGGAAAGCGGATTTATAAAAGATGTAGCAATGTTTGACAAAGAAGCCGTTAAGCAACTTAATGCTACAAAGGATACTGCTGCCATCATCGAAATGGCTACAAAATTCTCTAACGACCAAGCCGAACGCATGTTTACCGAATGGAAGAAACTTGACAACTTCTTATTGATAAAATACATTGATGGTAACATTAAGAAAGAAAAAGATGGCAAATTCCTCGAAAGCGAATATCGCGACGGACAATGTGTGTTCCCCGAACAACCTGCATATCCCGAATGGTGGTATCGTGCCATTATTAAAGATCATGGCGAAACAATAAAAGTGGTGAAATAATACACATCTTACATAAATTCCATAAATGGGGGTAACGGCTCATCGAGCTGTTGCCCTTTTTTTAGGACGGTAGACAACCAATGGTTTAGTCAAATTGTAGTGAAACTGCTGAACTTCTCTCTCCATAATTTGTTTATCTGTAGTAAAACTTAAAAATAAGAACTATGAAAAAGAAATTTTTGTTGCTTGCAGTGCTCTTTACCACACATTATTTTTCGTCCGAAGCCTGTACAGGAATATCATTAACGTCGGCTGATGGTAGTTATTTCCAAGCTCGAACTATCGAATGGGGTGGTACTAATTTGAATAGCATGTACGTAGTTGTTCCACGTCATTTCACACAAACATCGCTTACTCCCACCGGCGAGAATGGACTTACATTCAAGTCTAAATACGGCTATGTTGGTATGGCTGTATCGCAAAAAGAGTTTATTGCCGAGGGAATTAACGAGGCCGGCCTATCAGCGGGATTGTTTTATTACCCTCATTATGGCAGTTATGTCGATTATAATGCGGCCTACAACAATATTACGCTTGCCGACTTGCAGTTTGTGGCATGGATATTGTCGCAGTTTTCGTCGGTCGACGAGGTGAAACAGGCCGTCAACGACGTAAGGATAGTATCTATACAGCCCGGTCCAAGTTCCGATAATGCCATACATTGGCGTGTGGGCGACAAAAGCGGCAAGCAGATTGTGATAGAGATAGAAGATGGTGTTGTGCATATATACGACAACGTTATAGGCGTGCTTACCAACTCTCCAAACTACCGTTGGCACATTACCAATCTGAACAATTACGTAAACCTTACTTCGCAAAACCCCAAGCGTCACCCAATGGGACCTATCGAAGTATTCCCATTCAGTTATGGTTCGGGCTATCTTGGATTGCCTGGCGACTTTACAGCACCCTCACGCTTTGTGCGTGCAGCTTTCTTCAAAACCACAGCACCAACGCTGAAAACTGCTCGCGAAACTATGCTACAATGCTTCACTATTCTCAACAATTTCGACATCCCCATAGGCATGGAGTATTTGAAGGATGAACTTCCGGACCTGCCAAGTGCAACGCAGTGGACTTCGGTTATTGACCTTACCCACCGAGAGATATATTACAAGACTTTTTACAACAACACTATCCGCCGTATAGCATTGGATGATATCGACTTTGAGAAGGTAAAGTACCAATATCATCCTTTGGATAAAAAGGACTCGCAACCTGTGGAGACTATCAAAATCAAATAGATTCCTAACAATCGATTGACGGACTGTTTTGCGGAAAGCCGGCGTTGCAATGCAGGCTTTCCGCAAAGTGTACCGCCCCTCTTATAGTGATGGAGAACTGCAACCCGACCATGGATTTTTTTAAGAAATATTCGTTCATCAAAAATGCCCCTTGAACAGGTTTTTGAGGGACATTGCACTCTCAATTTCTTGAGAGTGCATTCTCAATCTCTTGACAACGCACTCTCAACTTCTTGACAACGCACTCTCAAGATGTTGAGGATGCACTCTCAATAATGCGACTATAGAATGTTTGAAAATCAAGTATTTATAACTAACAAAAGATTACTCCCGAGTTTCCCCCTTGGGTGTCTATAGTTTTAAGTGTTATTAACCAATCGGGAGTTCTGAATTTAAGATTTTGCAGCCTCTATCATTCGGTCTTTGCCGAAAGAATCCTTGTGAACAATGCAGCGGTAGCCTTGCTTTTGGAGCATGGTTGCCGTTTCGTTGCCCAACGCCTCGTTAATCTCAAGGTATAGTTTGCCTCCTGTTCTCAAATGCTTGGATGCGAACTCAGCAATGTGGCGGTAAAACAACAGCGGGTCATCGTCCGGCACAAACAGGGCAAGATACGGTTCGTAGTCCAATACGTTGCGGTGCATCATCGCCTTCTCCATTTCCCTTACGTAGGGCGGATTGCTCACAATAATGTCGTAGCTTTCGCCCGCCGGATTTTCTTTCTTCAATATATCGGCAACGAAGAACGACACATTGGCATGGTTGCATTCGGCATTCTTTTTGGCAACAGCCACTGCCTCGGCCGATATATCGGTGGCAAACACTTTGGCCGAAGGGAATGCCTTGGCCAATGCTATGGCTATACAGCCGCTGCCGGTGCAGAGGTCGAGGATATGTTGTGGCGAATGCTCTTTCGCGTTGTTGGCTATAAGATACACAAGTTCCGCCGTTTCGGGGCGGGGAATAAGAGTATCTTTCGATACTGACAGCTTGGTATCGCAAAACTCCACATTGCCTATTACATATTGTATGGGTTTGCCCTTGCGTAGGTCTTTGATGGCAAAGTTCAATTTAAGTAGGTCTGATTGGTTTATCGTTTTGTTTTTGGAAATAAGAAAATGAGCCATGCTCCAACCCAAAAAGTGTTCAAACAGCATTTGAAGCAGTGTTCTAATTTCGTTTCTATTATATATCTCTTCCAATTCCGAATAAGCAAAACGCTCAATATCGCAAACTTTATTTGAAGGTATCCGCATAACTATATTTCATTTAATGTTGTTGTATTATAATCAATTATATATTTATCGGTTTGTTAAAATCAAATGCAAAATTACAACTTTATTGATATAGGTCGAAGTTTTAAGAATAAATATTTTACCAAGTCAAATAAAAAGCGTAACTTTGCAAACCAAAACAAAATAATTAAAAAAACACAATGTTTAATTAAATTAACTGATTATGTGTGGAATAGTTGGATATATAGGTCCTAGGGAAGCGTGTCCTATTTTACTAAAAGGTCTTCATAGATTGGAATATAGAGGATACGACAGTGCCGGTGTGGCATTGATAAACAATAATGGTAACCTTTCGGTATATAAAAGTAAAGGCAAGGTAGCCGATTTGGAAAATCATATCAATGACAAAGATATAAGTGGCACCATAGGAGTAGCACATACACGTTGGGCTACCCATGGCGAACCCAATACTACCAATGCACACCCCCACTATTCGCAATCGGGTGATTTGGCATTGATACACAATGGTATCATCGAAAACTATAAGCCATTGAAGCAAGAAATGATGAACCAGGGTCGCACGTTTCAAAGCGAAACCGACACCGAAGTGCTTATCCAATTTATCGAATACATAAAGGAAGAGCAAGGTTGCGACTTATTTACTGCCGTGCAGCTTGCTCTTAAGAATGTGATAGGTGCATACGCCATAGTGGTTATAGACAAAAGCAACCCCGACCGCCTTATAGCAGCCCGCAAAGGCAGCCCGCTGGTAATAGGCATAGGCGAAAACGAATTTTACATTGGCTCCGATGCCACCCCTCTTATCGAGTATACAAACAAAGTGATATATCTTGGCGAAGAAGAGATAGCCATGATGACTCGCAAGGGCGACTTGCAAGTTGTAAACCTTGAGAACGTAGCCCAAACACCGCTTGTAAAAACATTGGAAATGAACCTTAGCGATATCGAAAAAGGCGGATTTCCTCATTATATGCTTAAAGAAATATTCGAACAGCCCGACGCATTGCTCAACAGCATGAAAGGCCGCTTGAATACAGAAGAAAAAGATGTATTGCTATCGGCCATCATCAATCACCGCGACCGCATAATGAAAGCCGAACGCGTGATAATATGTGCTTGCGGCACCTCGTGGCACGCCGGACTTATAGGCAAATATATCATCGAAGAACTTACGAGAATACCGGTAGAGGTAGAATACTCGTCGGAGTTCCGCTATCGCAACCCCGTTATTACGGATAAGGACCTTGTAATAGCCATATCGCAATCGGGCGAGACCGCCGACACACTTGCCGCCATACAGCTGGCAAAGGACAAGGGTGCCTTCCTTTATGGTATATGCAACGTGGTGGGCTCGTCCATACCCCGTGCTACAGACACAGGCTCGTACCTCCACATTGGTCCCGAAATAGGCGTGGCATCAACCAAGGCATTCACAGCTCAGGTTACCACTCTTATGCTTATAGCGATGGCCATCGCCAAAGAAAAACAAACCATCAGCAAGGAATACTTCCACCAACTTGTTGACGAACTTCAATCCATTCCCGAAAAGATAAGACGTATTTTGGAACTCAACGACAAGGTGGCCAAGTACTCGAAGATATTCACATATGCACGAAACTTTATCTACCTTGGTCGCGGATATAACTATCCCATTGCCTTGGAAGGAGCGTTGAAGCTGAAAGAGATTTCATACATACATGCCGAAGGCTATCCGTCGGCCGAAATGAAACACGGCCCTATTGCCCTTATCGACGAAGAAATGCCGGTGGTGGTGATAGCTCCCGCTCATTCGAAATACGAAAAAATACTTAGCAACGTACAAGAAATAAAGGCACGCAAGGGTAAGATTATTTCCATAATCACCGAAGGCGACACCGCCATAAAGGAGCTTTCGGACATTTATTTCGAAATACCAAGCACCATAGATTGCTTCACTCCGCTGCTTACCATTGTGCCGTTGCAACTTATTTCGTACTACATAGCCATTGCCAAAGGTCGCGATGTGGACCAACCTCGCAACCTTGCCAAATCGGTAACTGTTGAATAAGGAGTTTTTTTATTCATTTTCTAAATATGGAAAGGCGATGTGTTTTTGCATCGTCTTTTTTTTGTTGCAGTAAGTTGCGTTGTTTGCCATAACAGGTACGTTGCTCGAAGTAGGTCGTGGCAAACTATCGCTCGACGACTTCCGCAAGGTAATAGAAAGCAAAAACCGTTGCAACGCCGGTACTTCGCTACCGTCCAAAGCGTTGTTCCTTACCAAAGTGGAATACGAAGGGGTATTGTAGAAACTTTTAAAATCATATATGGGTAATAATGTTAGTTTTGTTGCAAAACAAGTTCGGGGGATTGTCTGCTTCTATGATATTTCGCATTCTTATCAATATAGAAGCCTCTACCTTTCTTCTTTACATGTGCCAATCCATCTATAAATTCTTCTGCAAGGTCGTATTCCGGAGCTATAACCATTTCCCCCTCCATGTTGATATATCCCCATATCTCATCACCGAAATATTTTCCATTTTCATCTTGTATGGAAACCAGTGCCAAACCTTCGGAAAACCATCCCGTATCTCTGTATCTGAAAGGTATGACCACTTCTCCTTTTGTGTTGATAAAGCCATATACACGAATTCCCAAATCATTATTATAATATCCCACAGCGGCCATCCCATCGTGAAACCATCTAGAATATTCATATATTGCAGGTATTACCATATTTCCTTTGGTATCAACAAATCCCCATCTATTACCAACAGATTCATTATAAACCACAACTTCTGCTAAGCCATTACTGAAGAAACCAACAATGTGATTTTCTTTTTCTAATTCAAAAACACAATCTCCTTTTGTGTTTATGCAGTAGTATATACTTTTGTCTTTGTTCCATATAAAGCACAACCCTTCACGGAATCCTTCCACACGGCCCGACAATTGAGGCTCAATAACTATTTCGCCTTTCATATTTATAAAGCCATTCAATCCATTGACCATAATTTGAGCAAGACCATCATCGTTAAAACATCCAACCCATTCATAGTTTGCATCAAACATTTTCTCGCCTTGTTCGTTGATAAAAAAACTTTCGTTGTTTTTGTTTACCCATGTCAATCCTTGTCTAAAGCCATAGGGGTTCTTGCTGTATTGTGCCGGAATAACAATATTTCCTTTATGGTCTTTAAAACCATATTTGTGGTTGTCGCGATATGGACGCCATAAATCCGACAAGCGACGTTTGCTTTTATCTGTGGTGAAATCCCAGTAATTACTCATGATTTTTAATTTATATTTTTTCGCATAACGGTATTATCTACAAAATATTATATAGCTATTCCTGTTAAACATTTGGCTAGATATCATAAAAGACAAATATATGCAACAATGTTAGTGTAACAACGCTTACTAGCCATAGCAAGCAGATAAAAACGCCCTTTGTGATGGACATTTCTTTTTTTATAATAGCAGGAACTATAAAGGTAAAACGGAAGAACATTACCGCTATCAACATGAAGTTTAGCACTCCGATTAGTATTATTATTCCTAACGCTCCGGCTGTTTCATTCATATCATAAATATTTAAAACAACCTCCCTGTACCTTTTTCTATTTCTTTTTTACTAGGAGGTGCACCAAGTTTCTTTGCTATAAATATACCAAGTGCATAAACTATTACCAATGGAATAAAAAAGATAAAAGTATCTATTATATCATTAAAATTCAACGAGATAATTATTATGCATGTCAAAAGTAGAAGAGGACAGATATAAACTATGTTTTTGTTTGAAAAATCTTCATACACTCCATAAGTAATAAGTGTAAGCAAACCCTCAAGCAAAATAGGTGTAATAAACAAAAATAGAACAAGCTTAAACCAGTTTACATTAAAGTAATTTATATCTTCATCTACAGCAATCCATTCATCAAAATTGCATAGGGTATAAATGAACCATACCGTATGGCAAAACATGAAGAAAGTCATGAGAATAGCGAAGAAAGAAAAGTTTCGTCGTTTTATTGTTTGGATTATCTTTTTCATCGGTTTTTGCTCTTTAATTTATTATCAAACGTTTGTCTACGGCTTTTATTGCCAATATTCAGTTATTTAACTAATTCCCTAACTTCTATTTTTCAAGTGCTGTACTTGCGTGCCGTAAGCCTGCGGTTTACGACCCGTAAGTGCCATAGTTTTGACCCGTAACCATGGCAGTTACGAGTGCTAACCCGCATGGTTACGAAGGACAAGTGTAGGGGTTGCATATAGCGTATACTATGGTAAGCAATAGACAAACAAAAAAAGGGCAAAAGTATAACGCATATACTTTTGCCTTTCATTTACTTATATCGTGGGGGTGATGCCTTATGCCTTGGCATCTTGGCTTTTCATCTTTTCGGATATAAATTCTATTACAAATATCAGTGCGAAGCCTAATATCATCAATGCTATGGCGCCCCAAAACTGTCCGTCTAACTGTGTTGGTAATATGTTTTCTTGTATCAGTTGTGTTTCGCCATCGGCATATACTATGGTGTCGATAGTGTTTTTCCAAGGCCATATCTTGTTTAGTGAACCCAGCATGAAACCGGTAAGGGCTGCTTTGGTTATCATCTCGAAGTTTTTGAACAGCCAGTCAAGCACGTGCGAGAACGATACTATTCCTATAAGTGCACCTACCGCAAATATGGCAAGAATATCTATCCGGAACTCTACCAGCGACTCCAATATAAAGGCATATTGCCCCAAAAGCACAAGGATAAAGCTACCCGATATGCCCGGCAATATCATGGCACAAATAGCTATAGCACCACAAAGGAATATATACCAATAAGCTCCGTTTTGTCCCAACGGGGCATTTTCGGGCGAGGTTATAAAGAACGATGCTATGGCAAACACTACAAGTGTAACTGCTGTTTTCCAGTTCCATTTAACGGTCTTGCCTACAAATACCACCGAGGCTACTATAAGTCCGCAGAAGAACGACCATACAAGTACGGGGTGTGTTTCCAACAGATAGGTGATAAGTTTGGCCAACGAAAGGAAGCTGGTGGCTATACCTGCCACAAGACATACAAGGAAGTTGCCATCAATGTTCTTCCAAAATTCGCGGAAATGTCCGGTAAAGAATAGTTTGATGTTGGCAAGGTTTATGCTTTTGATGGCGTGTATTAAGCGTTCGTATATTCCTGATATAAATGCTATAGTGCCACCCGACACACCGGGAACCACGTCGGAGGCTCCCATGGCCACGCCTTTAAGAAATAGTAATATCCATTTTTTCATATCGTATATTTTTATGTTATCAAAGTATGTATTACGTCAATAGTCGTCTTTTATTTTGAATTGACTGTTAAGTTTTTGTTACATTTGGCTTTTTCCAATGCTTTTTCCAACACTTCATGATGGTCGAAGGCCAAAGGAGGCAGCTCACTTAGTTTGTGCCAAGCTATGTCTGCGGCATCGTCGAGGGCTTTGATGCTTGTGGCTCTGTCGGCAAAACCATAGTAGGCCACGGTTATTGTCCTACCCCTTGGGTCGCGGTCCACTTTGGAGAATGCCCCCACTTCCCATAGGCAGTCGGCTGCAATGTTGGTTTCTTCTTTCAGCTCCCTTATGGCACATTGCTCCAATGTTTCGTCCATATCCATAAATCCACCGGGCAGAGCCCAACAGTCTTTATATGGCTCGTTGCCCCGACGTATAAGCAGCACCTCGCTCATGTCGGGGGTGAATATGGCAATATCGGCTGTTACCGCCGGACGGGGATATTCGTATGTGTAAGTACCTTTCATTATATTTATGTTTTTAGTTTGCTATCTCTTTAATCTTAAACTCCGAGCGACGGTTGTTGGCGCGTCCTTCTTCGGTGTCGTTGGTGTCAATAGGTAGGGTTTCGCCATAGCCTTTATACGATAGTCTGTCGGCTTCTATACCGTTTTCGACAAGGAAATTGTAGATGGCTTGTGCTCGATGTTCGGATAGTGTTTGATTGTCGTTGTCGTTGCCCACATTATCCGTATGCCCACTTATCTCGATAATTACTGCCGGGTTGTTTTGCATAAAGTCGCGAAGTTTCAGCAATTCCACCCTCGATTCGTCTTTGAGGTCGTATTTGTTTGTTTCGAAGAATACGTTTTTGAGCACCACACTTTCGCCAACCAATAGTTTCTTCATAGGTACATTTTTCAAGAAAGGTTGCTCCGGTGTGCCCGACAATAATTCTATGTTTTCGGAATAAAAGAGGTATCCTTCCATGCTTACGTTGAGGGCATAGTTCTTGTTTGCCGGCAGGCTTATCAAGAATGAGCCTGTAACCGCATCGGCAAACGCCGACACTACTTCTTTTCCGTTTTCGAGGTCTATTATTCTAAAGTCGGCAGCCAATGGTTGTTTGCTCTTTTCGTCAAACACTATCCCTTTCATATAAGTAGTCGGTATAGGTTGAGCCTCTTTGTACAATTCAAACGAATATAAGTCCTGACCGCCATAGCCTTCGAGTTTGTCGCTCGAAAACACTGCCATACTACCACTTGCTCCCACTATAAGGTTCATTTCGTCTCCGGCTGTATTAATGGGATAACCTATATTGGCAGGCATGGTCCATAAGCTATCGTTCAGTTTTCGGCAATAGAATATATCAAAACCACCCATACCCACATGACCATTGGAGGAGAAGTAAAGCGTTTGGTCGTCGTAGTGAATAAACGGACAAACCTCGTCTTTATCGGTGTTTATACGTTCTCCCATATTCACCGCCTTGGTCCACCTACCACTTTCGTCGAGTGTGGTTTTCCAAATGTCTTTTCCTCCTTTTCCACCCGGGCGATTGCTGGTAAAGTACAGTGTTTTGCCATCGATGGAGAACGATGGTTGCGAATCCCAGTAGCGTGAGTTTACCGCAGAGCCAAGGTTTTTTGGTTTCGACCATCGGTTGCCAACCTTTTTTGACCAATAAAGGTCGCAGCTTCCCATGCCGCCTTCGCTGAAAATGGTAAACACTATAAAGCGTCCGTCTTGCGATATGCATTGTGCTCCTTCGTTGTTGGTTGAATTGAGAGGTTCTTCCACACGTTGAGCCATAGTCCAATTGTGGTCAACATCTTTTGTGGATATATAGAAATCTTCTTCTTCCGGAGTATTGGCAGTAGTGGTAGGCTTGCTTGGTTCTTTACGGGTTATAATAAGGGTTTGTTCGTCGGCGGTGAGTGCAGGCAAATACTCGTCGTATTGTGTATTTATCATTCTGCCCATATTTTGAGGATTGAAAGGCACCGGGTTGGTTATGGCATATTTTCTAAAATCGGCTTCTTGTATCCCCTTCTGTGCCAACTTCTGCAAATCGTTGTTTTCGGTATCCAAACCAAGGAACACATTATAATACTGCTTAGCCATATCATAGTTGCCATCACCCATTTCGAAGGTGGCTAACCAATACCAACCTTTGGTATAGTAGGCACTATCGGTAAGCACACCGTTTAAATAATATTTCTTTGCGTTGTTCGCATCATTCATATCGGCATAAATATCGCCAAGCATAAAGTTTGCTTCAATAAAATCGGGTGCTATCTCCAATGTCTTTTCAAACCCTTTTATGGCTTGCGAAGTCTTACCCTGAAGCCATTGTTGCATAGTTTTTTCGTACTGCGATATGGCTTTTTTGTTTGAGGAATAATACCTTTGAGCATTAGTGGCAGTGGTGCCAAACATTATCAATATTATAATCAGTTTTTTCATGCTGTAGTTAACGCAACTATTACGAATTTATTGTTTGCAACCATGCCGTGCCACAAGAGACGTGCCGCAAGAGACGTGCCACGGCGCGTCTCCCAAAAACAACTTATCCCATATATGCTACGCCGGTAACATATACAGGATAAGCCGATAAGATATATATCTATTCTATGTCTCTTTAGTTTGACACAGGACGAACCCTATGCCCATAGTAACGAAAGTTCCAATGCGTTCCATGGTAGCCACTACTAAAGCCGAGTGTGCAGGCATCGTCGGTATTGCGTTCGTAGGGCGTGGAACTCCAATAGCTGCCGTACTCACCAACATCGTAACGCAACGACCCGTAGCAGTAACCCGCAACAGGAAGAAAGATACTATTTCCGTTTAATCCCGTTACTTTATAGCCGTTTACAGCATTTTGCGTAGTCCAAGTTCAAGTGCAATTGTTTAGCAATTCTTCCATCTCCCGTTTGGTTGGTAGTCGCCAGCTACCCTCCCAATTGGCACGGGCAGCGTCGTAATTAACTTTACCACTTATATCACCCATATTTCTTCCATAAGTCAGGCTATTTCTGCGGTATATAACGATTTGGTAGTAGTTTCGCCCCAAGCATAGTAGTTGCCATAGTCTTCCGGACTGTTAGCAACCACATTGCAGGTTGCCCATTTCAATCCACTTGGCAGACCAGGGTCTACATACTCATGTCCGTTGATAGTACCGGTAGCAACTCCGCCGCTGCTTCCTCCATTATCACCTCTATCTTGTTCCTGACCTAAATCATCTTCGCAACCTGCGAAGCCCAACAGCAATACCAATTTTCTAAATACTTTCTTCATCTATCTATTTTATTTATTAACAGTCTATTTATTTCTATTCACCCAAAAACCAAAGTAGAAGGCAAAGCATGGCTTGCCTTTCCACTTCCGAATATTATCTTCGTTAATTATCTTTTCCTTTATCCTGCGAAGCCACCGTCGTCGTTGCCGCCGGTGTTAGCCTCTTTCACTTCGCCTTTGTGGTTTAGTTTTTGCTTCTTTCTTATGTATCCTATTGCCATAGCCCGTTGTTTTGTTTGTTTTATTGTTGTTTTTCAATCCTTTATTACTCCCATACCGAAAGGGTGGTTGCCGTTGTTCGGAAAACCTGGTTGACGCTGTGCTGAGAACCTGGTTAACGGCGTGCTGAAATGGTGGTTTCCTCATGCCATGAGGAGGTGTTCCTCATGCCATGAGCGGTATCTCCTCATGCCATGAGGAATATTCGCTCATGGCATTTGCAGACCACCCTTTCAGCACAACGGCAACCACCCTTTCAGCACGTCGACCACCACCATTTCGGCACGTCGGCAACCATGCTTGCCGAAGACGGCATATTTTGTTACAGAAAACCGCTCTTGGCAGGCTGCCACCCTTTCAGTATTTCAATAGAACATTGCTGTTCAAACTCGCGAAAACTTTTCTTTCGCAGTTCGAAAGTAAAGATGGTTGTATTTCGTTGGAAATATTGGTTAGCGAGAGGCTCTTCCCTACAATAGTTCCTCATTTTGTTGGTTGCCTGCCGAGCATAATCCGAATGGTACCTTACCTCTTCCAAAACTTTGGAAGGAAAAGCATATACACCGTTATGCACTCCAGTCGCCCTGCCAGCATACAAAAAGCCAACACCCATTTCGAGAATATGGGGAAGTGAGCGTAATTACCAAAGCCACCGCATTCGGCCAATCCCGGACCATAACCCGTAATAGCACCCACCACGGCACCAAGGGCTTCGGTGGTGGACACACCGTCCAAGATAAGCAAAAACAAGGCTATCACTATAGTGAAACAGTATACAAAAAACAATGTCATCACATTATATATAATAGTATCCGACACCGGTTTGCTATTCAGTCGCACAGGATTTACGGCATTGGGGTGCAAACGATTTCGCATCACATTGCGTACATTTTTTTCCAATATCAACACACGCATCACCTTAAGTCCACCCGATGTAGACCCTGCCATGCCTCCCCTCAAACAAAAGATAAGAAACAAGAAGTTGATAGGCAACACCCACTGCGTAGTGTCGTCGACCACAAAGCCACAAGTGGACACCACACTTGCCGTTTGCACAAAAGCCAACCTGAAGGCTTTAGGCAAATCATATTCCATAGTTTGGTTCAGCACCACAGTAGTAATCAAAGCCAAAAGCAAAAACACGCAAGTGTAGGAAAAAAACTGCTCCAAACTCGACCGTAACTTTGAAAACTTAACCCTGACAAACAAATAAAACAGCGTAAGATTGATACCCGAAAGCCACATTGCCACTGCCAACACATACTGCGAATATGCCGACAACTGCGATATACTGGAATTATAAATAGAAAATCCACCGCTCGAAATACCCGAAAAGGTATGAGTGATGGCCGAAAAGAAATCCATATCGCCCCCCCAAAGGAAAGCAAACACAAGCACTGTAAGAACAAGATAGGTAATCCACAAATTGCGTACTGTGGCAGATACACGATTGTGAGTCTTGTCTTTGAGCGGTCCTGCCAACTCGGCCGAATAGAGGCTATAGCTGTTGATACCCAACGAGGGCACTATTGCCAACACCAGCATCACAATACCCACACCGCCTATCCATTGCGACAAACTACGCCAAAACAGCAACGATTTGGGCAACACCTCTATATCCTCAAACACTGTAGCTCCGGTAGTGGTAAACCCCGACATCATTTCGAAAAAGGCATCGGTAAAGTTATCTATAGTTCCGGTTGCCAGGAACGGCAAGGTGCCGAAAAGCGACATTGCCACCCACACCAAAGTAACTATAAGATACGCCATACGCTTATCGATATAACCACTTTTGTGTGGCGAAAAGAAAACACATATCACCCCCACAGCCAAAGTAATCAATGCTGAAAAAAGAAAAGGCATAATGTCGGCTTCGGCATAATATAAACCTATGCCAACACACAACATCATCAATAATCCTTCACCTACCAATAGGATACCCATTATCCTAAGCAATATCTTCCAATTCTTCCTAAGCATAAACCCTACCTCCTCCAATACGATGGTGAAAAAATAGCTATTATGGCAAATATCTCCAACCTCCCGATAAGCATCTCCACTATTATCACTATCTTGGCCACAGCCGGCAAGTCGGCATAGCTCCATGCCGCACCCAAAGTGTCGATAACCGGACCTATGTTGGCAATATTGGCAGTGATTACGCCCATCGAATCGGAGAGATTGAGGCCGCAACACATAAGCACAAAAGCACCAGCCACCATAAATACAAAATACATAAATATAAACGCAAATATCTTGTTGATGTAGCTAAGCTGAATCACATTGCCGTCGATTTTAACCGGCACCACAGCCCTTGGGTGCATCATAGTCAAAAACTGATTGCGGACATACTTGAACAAAATCATCAGCCTCACCATCTTGATACCACCGCCCGTAGAGCCCGAACAAGCTCCAAAAAACATAAGCACAAACAAAAACAATGGTATCACCTTCATCCAACCTCCCGGCATGGCAATGTAATAGCCACCGGTAGAAATAGTAGACACCACCTGAAACACAGAATATTGCAACGACTGCCACTCTGCAACGCCATTGGTTATAAGCATAATGGTGAGCAACAACACCGCCACTGCTATAACCAACAGATAAAAACGAAACTCTTCGCTTCGCCACAACATCTTAGGCTTTCGCCTCAAAAGGTAATAGAGGAGCGACATATTGATGCCCGACAAAAACATAAACACCGTTACCACCAACTGAGTAGACCACTCAAACGAAGTGATGCTACCGGCACGAGGCGAAAAACCGCCCGTAGATATGGTGCTGAACGACAAACACAACGACTCTACAAAATCGTTGCCTACAAATAGCAACACCAAAAACATCAGAATGGTGAATAGGAGATAGACCAACCACATACGTCGCACCGTATTAGTCATACGCGGATGAATTTTGTTTTGCACCGTGCCCGAAAACTCGGCACTATACAAATGCGACGTGCCCGCTTTCAACTTCTTAAAGAAAGCAATAACAAGCAATATAAAGCCCATACCTCCTATCCACTGCGTCAGGCTACGCCACACCAACACACTCTTAGGCACACTGTCGAACTCTTGCACCACAGTGGACCCCGTAGATGTAAAACCCGAAAAAGACTCGAACACCGCATCAATAAAGTTTGGCAAAACACCTATTAACCAATAGGGTAAAGCACACACTAAGGGCACCACTATCCATATAACTCCGGTTATCCAAAAGCTCTCCTTTTCGTGAAACTCATAACTCGCCGACCGCCCCACAATGCTACGAAAAAACACACCCATAACCACAAGTACAGCCACCGAAACGAGGAAACCTTTTAAAGCCCCATCGCCATAATAAAGCGATACGCCAATGGGTATAAGCATAAAAACAGCCATAGTCAAAAGCATAAAGCCAAGCAACCGGGCAACAAGCCTGCCATTGAATATGCGAGTGTAGAAATGTATCATTTATCAAACAATTTGCTTATAGCATACATCACCTTAGGCAAAGTGAAAACCACCACTTTGTCTCCTGCCATAATCTGAGTTTCACGAGTAGGCAATATAGCTTGATTGCCACGTATTATACCCCCTATAGTAGCACCTTGCGGAATGTTCAAATCTTTGATAGGCACTTTGGTAGCCTTCGACTTTTCGTGAGCCGTAAGTTCTATAAGCTCGGCATTAGTACCACTAAGCCATTTGCTCGACACCGCATCGCCTTTCACCGTAAAACGGGCTATATAGCTTGCCGTTATCAGTTTCTTGTTAATAATGGTATCGATACCTATAGCCTGCGAAAGGTTGATGAAATCGGTATTCTCGACCAATGCTATAGTCTTCTTTACGCCATATTTGCGAGCATGCAAGCAAGTTAGGATATTGGTTTCGGTAGAGTTGGTAACGGCCACAAAAGCATCCATTCTGTCTATACCCTCATCTTTCAAAAGATCCACATCGGTGGCATCGCCATTTATCACCAAAGTATTGTTGAGCACCTCACACAAAGTCTCGCAACGCTTAGGGTTTTCGTCCACAAGAGTAACACGCTTTTTGTTTTCCAAATCCAAAGCAGTAAAACGACCTATACGTCCACCTCCGGCTATCATCACATTTTTTATATCCACATCAGCCGAGCCTATCACCTTTTTGATAGGTTCGAGTTGGCGAGGCTTGGAAATTATATAAGCCAAATCGCCTTTCTTGAAGGTTACAGTGGAATTGGGTATTATAGTTTCGTTGTTTCGCAATATTGCCACTATGCGAACCTCTATTTCGGGATATTCCAACACTATCTCGCGCATGGTTTTGTTTATAACCGAGGCATTCTCGTCTAAACGAATAAGATACATACTAAGCAACCCATTAGAAAAGTCGAAGAACTCAGTGGCTATACTATGATTCAAAAGATTGATAATTTCCTTGGTGGCAATACGTTCGGGACACACCATCTCGTCCACGCCCAAAGAGCGAAACATCATCTTATTGTTTGTTTGCAAATACTCCACGTTCGACACACGAGCCACCGTGCGTTTGGCACCCATCTTTTTACCTAATATACAAGTAATAATATTTATCGACTCGTCGTGCAACACCGCCAACAACAAATCGCAATTATGCACTTCGGCCCTATGCAACACCTCGAAAGAAGTGGAATCGCCATTAACCGCCCCTATCTCCGATTCGTTTACCAATTTTTGCAACAATGCAGAATGCGGATGCACCACAATAATGTTATGATTCAATTCCGACAGCGATTTCGCCAAATGGAAGCCCACTTCACCATCACCTGCTATAACTATATTCATATCAATATCATATTATAAACCAAATATTTATATCCACTATTAGTACAAAACATTTCCCTCCTAAGGAGCACGCAAAAGTACAAATAATTTCTTATTAAAACAAATAAAAAGACAAAGACCTTGCTTTTGAACAGCAAACTATCTTCTTTTCGAAGATTTGATTTTCGGTTAAAGATATTTCGCACTAAACCACACCCTATCATCAATCGTTTTATAATAGGGTTTCGATAGCTTGATGATATACCACAAATTTTAGCCTTATAGATGACCCTGAAATTACCTCTCGATGGCGATGAAACAACATCACGACGTTGCACAAAAAACTACACGAGGAAAATTTCACAACGTCGGGAGGGAAAATCAAGTACTCCAAAAGAGATATAAAAAAGACTTTTGAGGTTAACGAAAATAATGCAATATCTTTTTGTCTTGTTGTGGTTTAATATATAGGCAATTTCCTAAAAAAATAAAATTAATAATAACTCTTACAATAAAATTTGTTCTATCCTAAAATATATAGTATTTTTGCAACGAAATAAAAATGCTTTGATTTAATCACAAATAATTAATATACAACAAAATAATATGAGCAAAATAGATTTAGAAAAATATGGAATTACCGGAGTGAGCGAAGTTTTATACAATCCTTCGTACGAAACTTTGTTTACAGAAGAAACAAAAGCCGAACTTACTGGATTCGATAAAGGAACTTTAACAGAACTTGATGCCATCAACGTAATGACAGGTATTTATACCGGACGCTCGCCCAAAGATAAATTCTTTGTAATGGACGAAGTAAGCAAAGATACAGTATGGTGGACATCTGATGAATATAAAAACGACAATAAACCCGTTTCGGAAAACAGCTGGAAAGCATTGAAAGAATTGGCAGTAAAAGAATTATCGAACAAACGTTTGTACGTTGTTGATACATTCTGTGGTGCCAACCCTGATACTCGCCTTAAAGTACGCTTTATCATGGAAGTGGCATGGCAAGCACATTTCGTAAAAAATATGTTTATCCGCCCAACCGAAGAAGAACTTAAAAACTATGGCGAACCCGATTTTGTATCATTTGTAGCTTCTAAGGCAAAAGTTGAAAACTACAAAGAACTTGGCTTGAACTCCGAAACAGCTACAGTTTTCAACCTAAAAGCAAACGAACAAGTTATCCTTAACACTTGGTATGGTGGCGAAATGAAGAAAGGTATGTTCTCGATAATGAACTACTTGTTGCCATTAAAAGGCATCGCTTCTATGCACTGCTCGGCCAACACCGATATGGAAGGCAAAAACACTGCTATCTTCTTTGGCTTGTCCGGAACAGGCAAAACCACTCTTTCCACCGATCCTAAACGCCTTTTGATTGGCGATGACGAACACGGCTGGGACGACGAAGGAATCTTCAACTTCGAAGGTGGTTGCTATGCCAAGGTTATCAACCTAAGCAAAGAAGCAGAACCTGACATCTACAACGCTATCCGTCGCAACGCTTTGTTGGAAAACGTAACAGTAGATGCTAATGGAAAAATAGACTTTGCCGACAAGAGCGTAACCGAAAACACACGTGTTTCGTATCCTATCGAACACATCAATAATATAGTACGCCCTGTTTCTAAAGCACCTGCTGCCGAAAAAGTTATATTCCTATCGGCTGATGCTTTTGGAGTATTGCCTCCCGTATCTATCCTTGACCCCGAACAAACAAAATACTACTTCTTGTCGGGCTTTACAGCAAAACTTGCCGGTACCGAACGCGGTATCACCGAACCTACTCCTACTTTCTCGGCTTGCTTTGGCGAAGCTTTCTTGAGCCTTCACCCAACAAAATATGCCGAAGAATTGGTTAAGAGAATGCAAAAATCCGGTGCTAAAGCCTACTTGGTAAACACAGGATGGAATGGTACAGGCAAACGTATCTCTATCAAAGATACTCGCGGAATTATCGACGCTATACTTGATGGCTCTATCGATAAAGCTCCTACAAAAACTATTCCTTACTTCAACTTTGTAGTTCCAACAGAATTGCCGGGCGTTGACACCAATATCTTAGACCCACGCGACACTTACGAATGTGCTTGCAAATGGGAAGAAAAAGCTAAAGATTTGGCTAGCCGCTTCATCAAAAACTTCAACAAGTTTACCGGTGCCGAAGCCGGCAAAGCATTGGTTGACGCAGGTCCTAAATTGTAAGAATAAAAAATTTCTTTAATATATCCAATGAGAGTGCCGAAGATTTCTTCGGTGCTCTTTTTTTACCTCATCATTTCAGCACTTTCGATACTATCGTTCCCGAACAAAGAAAATTTTGTTCCAAACGGAACGAAAAAATAATAGAGTGAAGGTAGTGTTGCTATAGTAAGGGCGACCTTGAAGGCTCGTACACTGCATGGTTTGCCAAACAAGAAAAGGATAGAAACCTCATGGCTTCTACCCTTCTTTTGTTTAACTACCTATTATTTATTCGACTTTGGCACTTAGCCAATGGTCAAAAGCTAAAGTCTATTTATTTATTCCCTTCATGGAAAATGAGATGCGGTTGCGTTTTACGTCCACTTCGGTTACTTTCACCATTACGTGCTGATGGAGTTTAAGCACCGTGTTGGGGTCTTTTACAAACTTGTCGGTCATTTGGCTTACGTGAACAAGTCCGTCCTGATGAACGCCCACGTCCACAAAAGCACCGAAGGCAGTGATGTTGGTAACTATTCCAGGCAGAATCATTCCCTCGCGAAGGTCGTCGATACGGCTCACATTCTTGTCAAATTCAAATACTTCGAACTTGGTTCGAGGGTCCAAACCGGGCTTGTCCAGCTCCTTCATAATGTCTTCCAAGGTAGGCAACCCGCAGTCGTCCGACACAAAGTCTGCAATGTTTATCTTCTTGCGCAACTCCTTATCGTCGACGAGTTCCGCCACCGAAGCCCCGACCTTCTTAGCCATACGCTCCACAAGCTCGTAACGTTCGGGGTGCACAGCACTGCGGTCCAATGGGTTGGCAGCATTGCGTATCCTCAGAAAGCCTGCACATTGTTCAAAAGCCTTCTCGCCCAAGCGGTCTACCTGCAGTAGCTCCTGCCTCGAAGCAAAGGGACCTTTCTTGGCACGATGGTCTACTATCTTTTTTGCCAACACGGGACCTATTCCCGACACATAGCTGAGCAACTCTTTGCTGGCGGTGTTCAGTTCCACACCCACGTTGTTTACACAGCTTACCACCACATCGTTGAGACTTTCGTGCAAAAGAGTTTGGTTTACATCGTGCTGATATTGCCCCACTCCTATCGACTTGGGATCAATCTTTACAAGCTCCGACAGCGGGTCCATCAACCGCCGTCCTATCGATACGGCACCACGCACCGTAACGTCGTAGTCCGGAAACTCCTGGCGGGCAACGTCGGAAGCCGAGTAAACCGATGCACCGTTTTCGCTTACCATAACGGCTATCACTTTGGTTTTGAAACGAGCACGTTTCACTATCTCTTCCGTTTCGCGTCCTGCTGTGCCGTTGCCTATGGCTATGGCTTCTATCTTAAAGGCTTCCACAAGGTTTTCGAGTTTCTTCACCGAGTCGCGTTCTTCTCTCACCGAAGTGAAAGGATAAATGGTTTCGTTGTGTATAAGATTACCTTGAGCGTCGAGGCACACCACCTTGCAACCTGTGCGAAAGCCGGGGTCGATGGCAAGCACACGTTTCTGCCCCAGCGGCGATGCCAACAGCAGTTGACGAAGGTTTTCGGCAAACACTTTGATGGCTTCCACGTCGGCACGCTCCTTCAATATGTTATAAAACTCTGTTTCCATCGAAGGGGCAAGCAAACGTTTGTAGCTGTCTTTTACTGCCATTTTAACTTGTTGAGAGCTATCGTTGTTGCCCTTTACAAATTGGCTTTCAAGTTGCTCTATGGCTTTGGTGTCGTCGTCGGGCTGTATCTTTACTTTTAGGAAACCTTCGTTTTCGCCTCTAAACATAGCCAGTATTCTGTGCGACGGGGCTTTCATCATGTTCTCTTCCCAGTCGAACCACGAGCTGTACTTGGCACCTTCTTCCTCTTTGCCTTTGGCTACTTTGGCGGTAAGCATGGCCGAGCGGCGATATAGGTTTCGCATGCGATTGCGAGCAGCGGTGTTTTCGTTTATTCGTTCGGCTATTATATCTCTGGCACCGGCAAGGGCATCGTCAAGGTCGGCTACGCCCTTTTCAGCGTTTACATACCTGGCAGCCAATGTCTCTAAATTAATATTTTGCTGTAGCATAATGCTGTTGGCCAAAGGTTCCAATCCTTTTTCTATGGCCATGGAGGCACGAGTTTTGCGTTTGGGCTTGTAAGGAAGATACAAGTCTTCGAGTTCGGTCATTGTTTCGGCCGATAGCAGTTGTTTCTTGAGTTCGGGCGTTAGTTTGCCTTGTTCTTCGATGGATTGGATTATGCTTTCGCGGCGTTTGTCCAACTCCTTGCATTTGATAAGCATGTCGCGAATGGCAGCAATCTGGACCTCGTTGAGGCTACCGGTGACTTCCTTGCGGTAGCGGGCTATGAATGGAACAGTGGCACCGCCTTCGAGCAGTTCGATGGTCTTCTCCACCTGACGGGGCGAAAGGTTGAGGGCTTCGGCTATCTTGGTAGAATAATTCATTTTTGTATGTTTTATTTATGCTGAATATTTGTTGTAAGAAACATTCTTATCAGCGTTTTGCAATATTTTTTGTTGTTCGAAATATGGTACAAAAATACTTTATTTCCTCAAATAAAAGAACATTTTTTTTCGTTTTTTTCTCTATGTAAGGAAAAAAATAAACATTTATGGGTGTTTTGCCAACACAATATAGCTTTGTTTTTCAGCGAATTAGTTATCGATATAGAAATTTTACTTTAAAATATATTTTTTTATTTCCTCTAATTGAAAAAAAATGTATATCTTTGTGCCTCGAATGAAAGAAAATAATTTATAAATAACTAAAAGAAAATCATTATGAAAAAAACTTTATTATTTGTAATGGCAGCGATAATATCGGTTGCTGTTAATGCACAAACAATTTTCTCGGAAAATTTTGATGGTGTAGCAGTTTCCAATCGTATTGGAGCTATTCCGGAAGGTTGGACAACCTATGGAGACAATTTGACTAACTACTACCAAGGATTCTCTCAAAGTTGGGATGTTTACCAATTTGACGATTTGGGAAAAGTAGGTATTAGTTTATCGTATACTGGTGAAGGAACAGCAGTAAACCGTTGGTTAATTACACCTGCTATTGCTATAGCCGATTCGGGTTATTGCTTAACATTTGAAATCTTTGGTATAGACAACAGTTATCCTGAAGCATTTGAAATAAAAATATCTACTACAGGAGTTGAAAAAACAGATTTTACAACTTCTGTATTGAATGTTCCTGTTGTACCTGCCGGCGAAAACAATTATTTAGTTAATTTAGACGCATTTGTAGGACAAAGCATACACATCGCTTTCGTAAATAAAGGTGCTAATGCTTATTATTTGGTACTAGACAATATTAGTGTAGGCATTCCTATTGAAAACGAAATAGCATTAATGAGTGCAAAAATTCCCACATACGCAAAATACAACACTGATTTTTCGGTAAAAGGTGTCGTTAAGAACTTAGGAGTAGTCGCTTTAACTTCATTCGACGTAACTTACAATATTGATGGTGGCGAAAACGTAGATACATTCACAGTAAGCAATATCAATGTTGCATACAGCGGAACATACGAATTTACACACAATGTACCTGCCAACATAGCTACTACAGGTAATCATACAATAAACGTAACAGTATTGAATCCTAATGGAGTAGCAGACGATGCTACTAATAATACCGGCAACGGAAACGTAATCATATACGAAAACGGCACACAACGCACTGTATTGTTCGAACAATTTACTACAGGCAAATGTCCCAATTGTCCTCCTGCACACGAATATTTAGCAGAAGTGATAGAACCAAGAGAAGACAATGTAGTATGGCTTGCTCACCATGCAGGATATTATACCGACAATTTAACCGTTCCTGAAAACGAAGAATTGCTTGTATTCTACAACAGCAATGGCACATACGCACCTGCAGCAATGGTAGACAGAACCTACTTCCCCGAATCGGGCGAACCCGGACCGGTAATGAGTGCTTACGTTGAAGAAACATTCCTTGACAACCAAATATCTGTTCCTTCGTTTGTAACCGTAAATATATCTGCTATCACTTACGACACAGTTACTCGTGCTTTATCAGTAACAGTATCGGGCGAAGTAGTTTCTGATATTTCGGGATACAACTCTCCTCGCGTATCGTTGTACATAAAAGAAGATGGTATAAAAATGAGCCAATCGGGTGCTTCAGCCAACTATATACACAACAACGCTATGCGTGATGCTCTATCGGATGTATGGGGCGATGCTGATGTAATAACATCTACAACTGTAGGTAGCACTTTCAGCAAAACATATAACTACACTATTCCCGGAACTTGGAAACCCAAAAACTTGGAATTGGTGGCTTTCGTAACCGAATATAATACAAATGTAAATCAACGTAGTGTATTGAACGCAACAGAAGTTCGTTTGGCCGACTCGGTACAAGTAAACACAGTAGGCATAGTAGAAGCATCGGATGTAGAATTGGTTGTATATCCAAATCCGGCTACCGACTATGCTATGATAAGCTCTAACGCAGTAATAACCGAAGTGGCTATCATCAACACTTTGGGTCAAACAATAGCTACAATTCCTGCCAACGCAGAAAACGTACAAATCAACACTCAAGATTTGGCACAAGGAATTTATATGATTTCCATCACCACTGCCGAAGGAAAAGCAGTTAAAAAACTTACTGTAACAAAATAAGAAGTTAGTGCTCGTGATTATATTTTATTTTAGGGATTCTCTGAAAAGAGAGTCCCTTTTTTATTGCCCGATAAAGCACCTCTTACACCTACAAAATTACATCACGAGGGAGATAGAAAATCCTCGCGATGTTGCAAAAAAATCCTCGCGAGGAAAATTCAACAACGTCGCGAGTGATTTTTTAGAAATCCCCTAAAGCATAGCCATCAGTAAAAAAATGTAGTCAAAATATTCCATACTTGCGAAAAAAGATGTAACTTTGCAACTTTGTTTATGTATATGAAATGGCTTAAAAATATTTTATCGTTCTGTAAAACAGATAAAAAGATTGACAACGAAATGAAGTATTTAATAGTAGGATTGGGCAATATAGGCAGCGAATACGAAGACACGCGCCACAATATCGGCTTTATGGTTTTGGACAGGTTGGTAAAAGGCACCGATTGTAAGTTTGAGTTAAGCCGCCATGCCTACACCACTGAAATGCGATACAAAGGGCGTACACTATTGCTTATAAAACCCACCACATATATGAACCTCAGTGGAAAGGCATTGAATTATTGGATGAAAACCGAAAAGATACCTATCGAAAACGTGCTGGTTATTGTCGACGACATAGCATTGCCGGTGGGTACAATACGCATAAAGAAAAAAGGCAGTGCCGGCGGTCATAACGGACTTGGCAATATCGAAGAAACTCTTGGTCATGCCAACTATGCACGCTTACGCTTTGGTATAGGCGACAACTTCTCGAGAGGACGACAGATAGACTACGTGCTTGGAAAGTTTACAAGCGAAGAACTCATAACTATAGACCCTCAGATAGACAAGGCTTGCGAAGCCATAAAAAATTTTGCAGCTATGGGAATAGACAAAACAATGAACTTCTTCAACAATAAGTAATATACTCGATGTTATGAATTTGATTGTGGATATAGGAAATACTCGAACAAAAGTCGCAGTGTTTGACAACGATGCCATTGTGGAGCAATGGGTATATAACCATATTACAAAAGAATGTATATCGAGTATAACTCAAATATATCCTATAAGCAAAGCCATAGTATCATCGGTGGGCAAAGAAGAGAATTGGCAAAACATACTCTCAGACCTTCCTCGATACATTGAATTATCGTCGCACCTAAAACTTCCCATAACCAATATGTACAAAACGCCAAACACTTTAGGAGCCGATAGAATAGCAGGAGTAGTGGGAGCTACTGTGTTGTTTCCCAATAGGCACAATTTGGTTATCGATATGGGCACATGCATAACATTAGATTTTGTTACCAACACAGGAGAATATAAAGGTGGAGCTATATTGCCGGGAATTTCGATGAAATTTAAAGCACTACATACTTTTACGAACAAACTTCCGTTATTATCCATCGAGAACTTTGTAGACAATGATTTTTTTATCGGTGATGATACACAGTCGTCGATAGCGATGGGAGTGATGAATGCAACATGTTACGAATTGGAAGGTTTTGTGAATAGATATAACGATGTTTTTGGTTCGATAAACATAATATTTACAGGAGGCGACGCTATTTATTTTGAAAAACGAGTAAAATTTCCGAACTTTGTAAATTCAAACTTATTACTGATAGGTCTTAATAAAATATTGAATTATAATGAATAAAAAGAAAAATAGAGGTATATTATTATTACTATTATTTAGTATAATGATACCTGCAATGGGTCAAAATGGTATAAATTCGCCATTTTCTCAGTTTGGGATAGGCGAATTAAAAACACTTTATTCGCATCCCTATACAGGGTCGATGGGTGGATTGGCATATACTGTGCGAAAGAATAATATTATCAACTTTGCCAACCCTGCATCGTATACAGCCATAGATAGCAACTCCTTTGTGTTTGATATGGGTTTCGGATTTGATTTTATAACACTTGAAAACAACGACCAGAGTTTTAGCGATGCCGATGCTGCCCTCACTCATATAATGATGGGTATGCCTCTTACTAAATGGTGGCGTACAAGTGTGGGAATAGTTCCATTGAGCGAAGTAAGTTACATTACCACCAAGAATTTATACACACTCAGTAACGGTGATTCGCTGTTCTCGCAAAGTGTGTTTGACGGTACGGGAGGAATAACTAAATTATATTGGGGACATGCTTTTAAGATAACAAACAATTTATCCGTAGGTTTTAATGCCAACTACCTATTTGGACAAGAAACAAGAGCCATAACATATCTATTCCCTGATTCGGCATACATGCTCAACTCTCGTAAATTGAAAGAAACCAATATCCGTAATTTTACTTTTGATTTCGGTTTGCAGTACTATCAAAGTCTTGGCAACGACTACACATTAGGTGTTGGTATGACTTATTCGCTACCAATGAATTTGAAAGTAACAGATCAATCGGTATCATATACCTTTGCACGCAAAGGCGAAAACGAATATCCACGCGACACCATATTTCCACTTAAAGAATACGAAAGCACATTATCAATGCCTACTATTGTAGGATTTGGATTATCGCTTATTCGTAACGAAAAGTGGATGATCGGCGCAGATGCAACTTATTCGGAATGGTCGATGCCTAAATATGTAGAAAATGAAGAGGTAAATATTCTTGGCAATTGGGATGCTTTTGAATATACCAATAGTCTACGTTTCGCCTTAGGAGGCGAAAAAATGGGAGATCTATTTGCAACCAAATATATCGAAAAAATGTCGTTTAGAGCCGGAGTGCATTTCGAGCAAGGCAAGTTGAGTGTGCTAAACCAAAATACCGGCATGTTTGAAACAATGAACGACTTTGGTATACATGTAGGTCTATCGTTGCCTGTGCGTAAGATGAAGTCGCTCATTAATATCTCATTTCAATGGGGTAGCTATGGCATAAAAGACATACTAAAGAAGAACTATGCACAAATAGGCATATCACTATCGACCAGCGACACGTGGTTTAAGAAACAAAAATACGATTAGAATAATAATAAAAACATCGAATAATAAATAACAGAAATGAAAAAAATGACGAAAATAGGATTAGCCATAATGCTTGCAGCCATGGCTTTTTCTGCAAATGCTCAAAAAACAGGTAAAACACCTGAAGACAGTGTAAAATGTATCGAAAACTTGTCTTTGTATCAAGAGGCATACAAAATGAAAAACTATGCCGATGCCTACAAACCATGGAAAGAAGTATTGCAATACTGCCCCGGATACAATAAAAACGTATACATCAGAGGTGGCAATATACTTAAAACTATGATTGCGAATGCCAAAACAGGTGAAGAACAATCGAAATACATCGACGAACTTATGGCAATGTATGACATGAGAATCCAATATTTTGGCGAAGAAGGTTTAAATAAAGCACGCAAAGCTTTGGATTTGGAACAACTTAGAGGCGAAGCCGCTGTAGAACAATACTACAAACTATACGAAGAAGCCGTAAAATTAGATGGCGAAAAATTAGAACCTTCGTATATATACAAATTCTTCGAAGCTACCATATTTTATGTTCATTCAAAGAAAGTAGACCCCACTTTGATTATCGACAACTATGATTTGGCATCTACATTGCTCGACAAAGCATTAAAAGCAAATCCCGGTGATACCGATATTAAAACTGCTATCAATAATGTGGAAGCTGCATTTTCTCCATACGCTTCGTGCGAACAATTGGTTGATATATTTACAAAGAAATATGAAGCAGCACCGGATGACTTGGAATTGGTAAAGAAAATATCTAATTTGTTGGAAAGCAAAGGATGCACAAAAACTGAACTTTTCTTTAATACCACAGAAAAGCTACATGCCATGCAACCAAGTCCCGAATCGGCTTATATGATGGGAAACTTGTGCTTGACCAAACAACAATATGGAAAAGCTGCAGAGTACTTAAAAGAAGCAGTAGCAGGTTTGGAAGAAGATAAAAAATATCAAGCCAACATACGTTTGGCTTATGCACTACAAGGCGCTAAAAGTTATTCTGCTGCAAGAAGTGCAGCCTACGAGGCAGCAAAGTTAGATCCTACAAAAGGCGAACCATACATGATTATAGCCTCTTTATATGCCGAAACAGCAGGAAGCTGTTGCGGTAGCGGTCCTGTTATGAGTCGTGTGGCTTATTGGGCAGCTGTAGACAAAGCTATACGTGCCAAAAATGTAGAAGACACTCCCGAAATGGTAGAACGTGCCAATAAGTTTATCAATACTTATTCGCGACACTTTCCAAGCCAAACAGATGCTTTTATGGAAAATATAATTGATGGTTCATCGTTTACAGTTGGCGGTTGGATTGGCGAAACAACAACAGTTAGAACAGTAAAATAAAAATAGTGAATGCTATAAAAAACATAATACGGCAAACATGCCTATCACTACGAGTGGTGGGTGTGTTTGTCTTTTTATTCTTCGTGTTGGCATGTTCAAATGACATGAAGGAGATACAATTTTTCGACCCAAGCAACCAGCCGGTTCAGGCAGTAAAAAATGCTGATATAATACAAAGCAAAGGTGGAGATATACAATTAAAACTTGTGGCTCGCACCATAAAAAGCTACGACGGCGAAGAGCCCAAAACCGAATATTCCGATGGAGTATTTATCCAATTTTTTAATTCCAAAAATGAAGTGTCAACATCATTGTCGGCCAAATATGCTGTTTCGTATGATGCACAAAATATTATGGAGGCTCGAAATGATGTGATTGTAATCGATTACGGTACGGGTGACACTACATATATGGAATCAATAGTATGGGACAAAAACGAAAAAAAAATATATTCCGACAAACCTATCAAGTCGGTAAATGGCTCACGAATAACATACGGTGATGGGTTTGAATCGGACGACAAATTTAAAAATCCTCAAATCTTCAACCAACGGGGAAGCATCGAATGGAACGAAGATGAATAGTTTTTTTAGCTATCTGTCGTTGGTTATTGGCTATTGTCAATTCTATTATTTGTATAAATAATAACACTGATAATAAAGAATCAGTAGTAACAAATAATTTATTTCTTAAAAAAAGAAAAAACTATTTGTTTATTGAAAATTTATTTGTAAATTTGAGGACTTAAAATAAACTACAGAATATTAATAAAGTACAATAAATAAATAAGTTATACGATGAAAATTTTAGTATTAAACTGCGGAAGTTCGTCTATTAAGTATCAATTGATTGATATGTCGAACAATGCTGAGGTTATGGCAAAGGGATTATTGGAACGTGTTGGATCGGAAATGGGAGAGTTTACTCATCGCCCTGCCGGAAGAGACAAACACTACGAACAACGCCCCATTGCTAACCACACTGAGGGTATCGATCTTGTGTTGCATACTCTTACCGACCCTAAACTGGGAGTAATAAAAGATTTGAACGAGATAGGTGCTTGTGGTCATCGTGTTGCACATGGTGGCGAAGTATTTAAAGATAGTGTAATCATTGATGATGCAGTAATAAAACATATACAAGACTTGTCGGAATTAGCTCCATTGCATACTCCCGCAATTTTGAAAGGAATATATGCTACCGAGGAGTTGCTCCCTAATATCAAAAAGGTGGCTGTTTTTGATACTTCATTTCATCAAACTATGCCTGCCGAAGCCTATTTGTATGGTCTTCCTTATGAACTTTACGAAAAATATAAAATCCGTCGCTATGGTTTCCACGGCACAAGTCACAAATACGTAGCCGAAAAAGCTGCTAAAATGATTGGTAAAGATTGGCACGATTTAAAAATTATCACTTGCCACTTAGGTAGCGGTGCGTCTATAGCTGCCATCAAAAACGGACAATCGGTAGACACTACTATGGGCTTTACCCCTCTCGAAGGTTTGGTAATGGGTACCCGTTGTGGCGACTTAGATCCGGGAGTACTATTATATATTGCCGAAAAAGAAAATATGACTCCCGAACAACTAAACACTATGCTTAACAAGAAATCCGGTCTTGTAGGATTGTGTGGTCGTTCGGATATGAGAGATGTGCGTGCCGGACGCGACGAAGGTGATCCTCGTTGCACTAACGCTTTCAATGTATTTGCTCATCACGTGAAAAAATATATCGGAGCTTATTCCGCTATAATGAATGGTTGCGACATATTGGTAATGACAGGTGGCATTGGCGAAAATGCTTGGTTTATGAGAGAACCTATACTTTCTAATATGGAATTTTTGGGTATCGAAATAGACACAGCTTTGAACGCTACCATAATGGGTGAAGACAAAATAATATCTACTCCTAATTCGAAAGTAACCACTATGGTGGTAACTACCGACGAAGAATTTGTAATAGCAAGCGATACCGACCGATTGGTAAATGGTTGCAAGTAAGCTATTATTCGTTGATGATTATTGTATATTGCCAAGAAAATGAATAGCTGATACACGAAAAGAAATAATATGTTTCTAAAAGAGAGGGTAGGCTTTACAAATAAAAACCTACTCTCTTTTTATTTCAACCCAAATCGGTCATTAGAAATATCATTGAGTTTTTTCCTAATGACTGTCATTAGGAAATTATCTTTATACTTTGTTGAAATATAAAATAGTCAGCATATTAACAGGTTCAAATAAACAAACAAAATGTTCGATAATATATAATTTGTCAATAAAGACATTATTTGGAGAATTATCTCTAGGCAATTTATGGAATTTTATTTAGAAGATTTTACTATCTTTTGATTGAGCGTAGTGGGCTATGAAATAGAAAGATTTTGGTAAAGTTTCGATTAAGCGAGCAAAGAGTAATGTTCACATTAACTCTTTCGAGCGTTAGCAACTTCTACGAAGTCAACAACGCAAAAGTTCTTTATTATTAGATAACATTCATAGAACATGTTTTTTAGAAGTTGCCTTTATTTATCATATATGCGTTTTTGTACACAGCCATTGTTTTACCCACGTCATACAATACTTCAACCTTTTTAATATCCATGCGATTGAAGGTGATAGTACCACTTGTGGGATTAGGATAGAATGTATGACTGCTTGATATATCTTTGCTTTCTAAGGCAATACCATCTTCGAAGGTAGGGGTAAATATCAATTCTCACTTATTCTGCCATTAAAAAACATATTCCAATAGGAAGTTGGAGAAGAATAGGATTCTATACTGCCGTGTGGAACCGACAGTAATGCAGTATTGGGATATGGAAAAACAGAACTATCGATATCGGGCGGTGTTTTCGAAAAGCATGTAACACTTTGAAGTGATGAACAAGCACTAAAAGTATTTGCAGGAATGGATGTTAGATTGCTACCCAATGTAATCGTAGTTAAATGAGTGTTGTGTTTGATAAGATTATTAGGTATCTGCTGCACACTATCGCCTATGTTTATTGTAGAAATAGGACAATTAAAAAAAGGATATCCCCCTGAGCTAAAATTATCACAATTAATTGCATTAAAGTTTAATGTGGTTAAACTGCTACAGTATTCAAAAGCATCATCTCCAATAGATGTGACACTATTGGGTATAGTAACGGAGGTTAAATCTTTACAACGATTGAAAGCAGAATTTCCAATAGATGTAACACCATTAGGAATATTAATGGAGGTTAAACCCCTACAATAAGAGAAAGCTCCTCTTCCAATAATAGTAACACTATTAGGGATAGTAACCGAAGTTAAATAGTTACAACCGGCAAAAGTCCAATCACCAATAGAAGTAACGCTATTAGGAATAGTAATATTTGTATCAGAACCTATATATGCAAGTAATGAAGTCTTTGTATTATCGGAATAAACAAATCCATTTTCAACAAACCCATTATGCGACAATGCACCCCACGGACTCCCTATTGCACTACCATTATATATGATATTTTTTACCCAACTGAAAGCTCTTTCTCCAATAGAAGTAACACTGTTAGGAATAATAACCGAAGTTAAACGGGTACTATTGTAAAAAGCTCCTTTTCCAATAGAAGTAACACTGTTTGGTATAGTAATCGAGGTTAAATAGTAACAATTTGAAAAAGCCCTTTTTCCAATAGAAGTAACACCATTAGAAATAGTAACGGAGATTAAACTTAAACAATCACTGAAAGTTCCTTCTCCAATAGAAGTAACACTATTGGGAATAGAAACAGAGGTTAAACTACTGCAAAAATAGAAAGCATAATCTCCAATAGAAGTAACACTACTGGGAATGGTAACAGTGGTTAAACTGCAGTATTCGAAAGCACACTCTCCGATAGTAGTAACACCATTAGGAATAATAACATTTGTATCCGTTCCTATATATCGTTGTAATGTAGTCTTCGTACTATCATTATATACAAATCCATTTTCAACAAATCCGTTTACACTTCGCGCACCCCATGGGCTACCGGTAGCTGTGCCATTATAAGTAATATGTTTTACAAAATAAAAAGCATCATCTCCAATAGAAGTAACACTATTCGGAATACTAACGGAGGTTAATTTACTACATCCGGAGAAAGCATAATCTCCAATAGAAGTAACACTATTCGGAATAATAACGGAGGTTAATTTACTACATCCGGAGAAAGCATCATCTCCAATAGTAGCAACACTATTCGGAATAATAACCGAAGTTAAATTGAAGCAATCTCTAAAAGCATTACTTTCAATAGCAATAACACCACTAGGAATATTAATGGAGGTTAAACCATAACAATAAGCGAATGCATAATCTCTAATAGAAGTAACGCCATAAGGAATAGTAACCGAAGTTAAATTGTGGCAATCTATAAAAGTATTACTTTCAATAGCAGTAACACTATTAGGAATAATAACATTTGTATCCGTTCCTATATATCGTTGTAATGTAGTCTTCGTACTATCATTATATACAAATCCATTTTCAACAAATCCATTATGCGACAATGCACCCCACGGACTCCCTATTGCACTACCATTATATATGATATTTTTTACCCAACTGAAAGCTTCTCGTCCAATAGCAGTAACACTATTAGGAATACTAACAGAGGCTAAACAGATGCAATAAGCGAAAGCATATTTTCCAATAGCAGTAACACTATTAGGAATACTAACGGAGGTTAATCCATAACAAAAATTGAAAGCATAATCTCCAATAGAAGTAACATTGTAAGTTCTTTCTTGGTATGTTAGTGTTGATGGTATTACCAAATTTCCTGTTAGTTTTTTGTATCCGATATATGAACTTTTGGATTGGGGAAGAATAATTTCCACTGTATATGGTACCGAATTTGAAGTAATAGTAAAATACAATGTTTGTCCCGAAGGTACTACTACACTAAAATCATATGCTTGCACAGCTGATAATCCTACTACTACAAACAGTAGTAAAGATAATAATCTTTTTTTCACTTTATTCCTCCTTTCTTATTAAGAATTGCTTGTATGTATGCCTTGTATACATGCCTTTACTTTTACAATAATCAATTAAATGTTCTATGAAATTTAATTTTTATTTGTGAACTTTTAGACCGTTATTCAGCAAATAATGAGTATAAAGAAAGGTGTGAATCTTTCGATATTCTACCTTATTTTTTAAAGAGAATAATAGCTCAAGTTCTATGTTTTGATTTCTAATTCGGCATACAGTATCTCACATTAATTTGAGAATGCAAAGTTACAACTATTTTCGGAATAATGGCAATATTTGAGGAAATATTTTTTTACTGAAACATTTCAATATCTTGCAATGGTTTTGCAACATTATTGCAAGAACTTCATTTTAACATTTGCACCAAATGGTTGAGGATACATATTTTTCGTTTATCGAGGTATGGTATTTGTATGTTTGGAAAAGGAATTAGAATTTTGTTAAAAGAATAAATGCACTATTATTCAAATACTTAAAAAAGTGGTATGCATCTGTTTTTATTCCCCCACTATATTTTGGATTACATAGTACTACATTTTCAGGAAATGGGTACTATTTTTACCCCAAAATGGGTACCCATTTCCGAAAAATATAGTACCCATCAGAAGAAAAATGGGTACCCATTTTTTTTGCGGATAATATGAAGGCGTGAAATTAAGAGGCATTAAGAATAAGGTTTAATATAGTCTTTGTTATTTATAACTATCCTTTCGAAGATGCTTTATCCTGCAGTTCGTGTTATAAAACTATGCGGTTTAGGGCTCAAAACTCCCATGGTTACGGGTCAAAACCATGGGAGTTTTGGGTCGTAAACATAGCTATCTTAGATTCTTTGTTCAAAGTAAAATTGGCATTGGGTGAGTAAACATTTTTGTTATTGTGTTGTTTTATTACTCAAAATAGAAATAACAATATTATTTATCACAAAAATCAAAATAACTATGATGTTTACATTGCCCCCATTGCCATATCCAACTGATGCGTTGGAACCATTTTTGTCAAAAAAGACTATAGAGTATCATTACGGCAAACACCATGCTGCTTATATCGAAAATACCAACAAACTTATGCGTGATACACATTTTAAAGATGCTAAAAGTTTGGAAGAGATAGTGCTGCATTCCGATGGTAGTTTGTACAACAATGCTGCACAGGCATGGAATCACAACTTTTATTGGCATTGCTTTTCGCCTACCGGTGGTGGTATACCACAAGGTGTGTTGGCTGAAAAGATCGATAAATATTTTGGTTCGTTCGACGAGTTTAAAACCAAGTTTGCCATAGCAGCCACTTCGCTCTTTGGCTCGGGCTGGGTGTGGTTGGTTGAAAACAGCGATGGCAAATTGGAGATATTCCCCACCACCAATGCCGATAATCCGTTGCGGTTTGGACGAAACCCAATATTGGTATGCGATGTATGGGAACATGCCTATTATCTTGACAAGCAGAACCGACGTGCCGAATACGTAAACGAGTTTTGGGACAAGATAGATTGGCTTGCGGGAACCAAGCGACTGAAAAACGAAAACAAGTGCAGCACCAAATCTTGTTCGAGATAGAAACTAAACTACTTTTTTCATGATATTACCCTTGCAACATCGGGCAAACTAAAATGTCCGGTGTTGTTTTTTTTAAATATAAAACGGGAATAAATTTGCCATAATTAAAAATAAAGCGTACCTTTGCAAATTCAAAGATTAGATTAAAAAAAACAATTTTATTATTTAATTTATTGACAGATAGTATTTATAATGAAAAAACTCTTTTTTATAATAGTCGCTCTTTTTTATGCTTTAGCGTTCAAGCCTACAGCAGAAGGAGCAGTAGATGCCACAAATAGCAATGTGGTGGAGGGTTATATTATAGATACTACAAGCGAGGAGATGGACGTTATAAGTAGCAGTCGCTCCCTGCTACCACCTGCAGTACGAACCACATCGGCAATATCTATTGTGAACAATGTGGGTAAAAACAGCACACACAATTGCTACAAACAACTGCAATCAAAACATAATAATGACACAACGCTGAGTATTATCCATCGAGGAAGGATAAACGTTGTGATTTCGTATAAGAATATTTCTCAGATAACTGATTATTACGTATTTTTTTTAGAGCGTATCAGAGAATAAGTCTTTTCCATATATTTTAGTTCTTTTGTGTTGGCACCCGTGTAATGGATTTGGCCAATGCATTGCTGGTTATACATGTATGACCAATGCTGATGTTGCACATATCGGCACCAATCAAATTTACAATTTACATTATTAATAAACAAACAAATACATTAAAATAAAATGGAAAAAGACTTGAAGAACATAGACAAACACATATACACAGTATCTTCGGACATAACCAAATGCTACAAACACATAACATGGGCATTTATATGCACTGCCATAGGAGCAATAGCACTATGGCTTTATATGAGCTACGAAACTATTGCCAACCATCCTGCATGGTCGGCAATAGCTTTGGGATTTATATTTATAGGCGTATTCTCGGTTGGAACAATACTTTGCTACTACACCATTGGCGATTGCCATGCCCCTTATCACAAACCTACACGTCAACGTTTGAGTCGTGAGGAAATGTACTTCTCATCGTCGAACGCCGAAAACATAAAGAAACATATCAACGAAAAAGACATCAAGGCATTGGACAAATACCCAAAAGGTATAGTGCCCCAAGTGGTGGTAATCAAATATTCTAATGACGACGACAGCATAATGGCTGTGCAAGCATTTGACAATGGTAAACCTATTACCGACATTGTGGTTTGTAGCTAATTAGCAAAACACAATACCGCAACATAACAAACTAAATAAATAATCGAGAGGCAAAATAGTTTATACCCTCGATAGTGATTTAATATTTTGATTATTTTATTGATATGGAAGATTTTGAAAAAATAGAGAATAAGATAAACACTATGTCGGAATACGACATTGTTTTGAAAAAGAAAAGTCCCGCCGGTGCTTTAGGGTTGACAGTTGCAGGTGTAGCTTTGGCAGTGTTGGGTTCAACCAAACTGATAGGCAATGATATATTGGGAATGACTATTTTGAGTATAGGTGCAATAGTGGCCATATACGGTCTTATCAAGTTGGTGCTTGTTTGCCAAAAAGATGCAGTGAATTACATATACGCCCCTACCCAAAAGAAACTGAAACCTCATAAAATATACATCAATGCCACTGACCGCCTGAAGATGGATAAATGTATTGAAACCAACGATTTTTCGAAGATGAAAACCATGGGCAAGGAAAACAGTAGCAACAATATGCTTCATATTTTTGCCTCCGAAGATGGCGAAATAGCTGTTCTTCAACTGCTGGAATATGTTCCACACTTCTTCGAACCGGCATCGGCGGTGGTGGTAGTGCGTGGAGGCGAAGCTCGCAACATACTTGAATTTATTAATCAAAAATAATTAAGTTATGTTTTACATCATTCTTACAGTTTTTATCTTAGGATACATCTGCATAGCACTTGAACATCCTTTGAAAGTAAACAAAACAGCTACCGCCCTTGTACTTGGTGTGGTAGTATGGACGCTCTACCTATTGGGCGGTCCCGATATTTATCAGATTACAGGGGTAGAAGCTTTCAATGCCTTTAAAGCTGCCAACCCCGATTCGGCTCATCCGTTTGTGGACTTTATCGTAAACCACGAGATGTTCGACCATTTGGCCGAAATTGCCGAAACATTGTTCTTCCTACTTGGTGCAATGACCATAGTGGAGGTTATAGACCGCCACCAAGGTTTCCGCATCATTACCGACCTTATCAAAACTCGCAACAGCGTGAAACTATTGTGGATGTTGGCTCTTATAACTTTCTTCCTATCGGCAGTGTTGGACAACCTTACTACCACTATTGTGATGATTTCGCTTTTGCGTAAATTGGTTGCCGACAAGAAAGACCGTTGGTTTTTTGCCGGTATCACTGTGATAGCTGCCAATGCAGGTGGTGTGTGGAGCCCTATTGGCGACGTTACTACCATTATGCTTTGGATAGGCAACCGCATCTCGGTAAGCCAAATCATATTGCAAACCTTCTTGCCAAGCCTTGTGTCGCTCATAGTTCCGCTTATAGTTACATCATTTGTAATGAAAAAGAACGGTGCCACTTTGCCCGAAATAGAAGCTCCAAAAGCATCTAACATACCTTCGTGGCAACGCACCTTGGTGTTCTGTGTAGGTATTGGTGCACTGCTATTTGTACCTGTATTCAAAACCGTTACACACATGAAACCTTATATGGGCGTATTGCTTGGATTGGGTGTGCTTTGGATTATCACCGAAATTATTCACCGCAAGGAAACCGAACATAACAAGGATTTGCACATTGCATCGGTTATTTCTCGTATAGACACTCCAAGTATACTCTTCTTCCTTGGTATACTTTTGGCAGTGGCAGGATTGCAATCGGCAGGACACTTGTCGTTGCTTGCAGGTGGATTGGACACTGCTTTCGAAGGCAACTTCCTGATTATCGATGTCGTTATCGGAGTGCTATCGTCTATCGTGGACAATATTCCGTTGGTGGCAGGTGCTATGGGTATGTACGACTTCCCGATGGATAACCCTTTCTGGATATTCTTGGCCTACTGTGCGGGTACCGGTGGTAGCATACTTATCATTGGCTCGGCAGCAGGCGTTACTGCCATGGGTATGGAAAAGATTGATTTTATTTGGTATCTCAAAAAAATTACTCCCTACGCCCTTCTCGGCTACTTTGCAGGTGCAGGAACCTATATGCTAATGGATTTAATTATACACTAATATATACCCTGTACAATTGAATTATCAAGAGGATGTCCTTTCGTGCTATTTGGGACATCCTTTTTTTGTCCTGTATGTTACAAAGCATTGTTAATGATATTTAAAATCCCTTTCTTTAAAGAATAAAATTCCGAAGAGTTTTGCTTTGGCTGTAAGGGATTGATTTTTAGGTCTTTCAAAATCCTCTCGAGAGCCTCTCAAGAATCATCCGAGAACCTTCCAAGGTTCTCTCGAGAATCTTCCAAGGTTCATGGCAGAACCTTCCAAGGTTCTCAAACCACCTTTGCAAAGGTAATTTTATGGCAAACGGAAGTCTCATTTTTATATATGTCAACTTCTCAAAATATCTTAAAAATCTAAGCGATAATTTCCCGATATATTTTCAAATATCCATTCGGAGATATAGCAAGCGATTTCTTAATCTTATATGAAAAAGAACTTCGCCATTCAGTGCTGACAGTCAAACGTATGGTCAAAGACATCGAAAGAATAAATTTTGTGGGCTGTATTGCTTCAATGATTGAGCGATGTGAAAATCCCGAACTGCCCGTATGTTATTTTTGGCAAGGATTGGTGCGATAGGTTTGCTTTATTTGCTTGAGTTGCCGCAAGAATAAGGATTGCGGTGCATTAAAACAAATCGGTCGTTAGAAATATTCATACATACCATTTCGAAACAGATGTGTGTATGGGTGCAATAGTCTTGCTGCAATTCTAACGACCGATTATGGTTTATTCTTTTTATCTCTTAATTGTAAGTTCGTCGATTAAGTTTTTGGCACCGGCATACTTGTCTATTATAAATAGGCAGTAGCGGATATCGAGTGTAATGTTTCGGCAGTAATTGGGGTCGAACAGCAAGTCGCTCATTGTTCCTTCCCAGCAACGGTCGAAGTTAAGACCTATGAGTTCGCCATTGGCGTTAAGCACGGGGCTGCCCGAATTGCCGCCTGTGGTATGGTTGGTGGCTATGAATCCCACCGGCAGTTCTCCTTTGCTGTTGGCATATTGGCCATAGTTGCGAGTGTTGTACAGCTCTTTCAGGCGTGGCTCTACCACATAGTCGTATATATCCGGGTTTTCTTTTTCCATTATGCCTTCCAGTGTGGTGTAGGGCTTGTAGTACACGCCATCTTTGGGGCGGAAGCCTTTCACATGGCCGTAAGCCACACGCAGTGTAAGGTTGGCATCGGGGAAAGACACGTTGTTGGCATCCATTTCCATCATGCCTTTAACGTATCGGCGGTATAGGCGGTTTATCTCGTTCTTCAGTTCTTTATACTGTTGGCGGTCGGCAGTGGAGTATAGGTTGTCTACAGCCGAAAGGTATAGTGCCACTGCAGGGTCTTTAAGTATCTTTTTGGCATCTTTGGCTTTGTAGGTCTTTAGCAGTTTCATTATGTCTTTTTCCGAAGTAAGGATAGACTTGTCGTATATTTTGCCCAACATTTCTTCTATTTTGGCAACGTCCACGTCCTTGTTGGCCACAAAGCCACCGAAGCCGGCTTTGCACATATTGGTGAATGTTTCTACGAATATTGCACGGTCCACTATGGTGTGTTTGTCAAAGTCTTTGAAGTAGTTTTCGTTGTTTTTTATAAGAGCTTCCACTCTTTTTGCTATCAGCGAGTCATTCTCCATCTTGGAAAGGTTATATAGCTGAGCGGCACGGTTCATAAAGTCTGCTGCCATTACGGCTTCGCCAAAATAGGTTGTTTTCAGTTCTATGTCTTTCAGCTTGGCATAGTTCTGTTCCATGGCCGGTAGCACATCTTTGTACATTGGCTTATCGGCAGCCCATTGTTGGAATTGTTTTTCAAAGGCTTGTTTCTTTTCTACACCGTTCAGGCGGTTTATACCTAACGATTCGCCTTGCCATTTCTTCCATCCGTTGGCAATTGAAGCCACTCGCGACGAGTATTTCAACCTTTGGGCAGCGTCTTGGTTCATGGCGTTGTTGTAGTGGTTTAGGCGTATGGTGCGTAGTGCTATTCGTATGGGGTTGGTAACGTTGGCGGCAAGGTCTACGGCTTGCGAAGTGGCATAGCGGTTGGTGGTGCCGGGGTAGCCGAATACGAAAGTAAAGTCGTTTTCTTCCACACCTTTTAGAGATATGGTTAGGTGTTGCAGTGGTTTGTAAGGTTGGTTGTCAGCCGAATAGTCTGCCGGTTTGTTATCTTTGCCGGCATAAACTCTGAACACCGAGAAGTCGCCGGTGTGGCGTGGCCACATCCAGTTGTCGGTGTCGCCACCAAATTTGCCTATGTTTGATGGCGGTGTGCCCACCATACGCACGTCGGTAAACACCTCGTTGACGTACATAAAGTATTGGTTGCCGTAGTAGAACGGTTTTATTATGGCTTTGTAGTGTGTGCCTTCGGTAGCCTTTTGTGTTATGGTTTTGATGTTTGTGGCTATAACCAATGCACGTTCGCTTTCGCTCATATTGTCGGTTATACCATCAAGCACTTGGTTGGTAACGTCTTCCATGCGTACCAAACGTGTTACGCTAAGACCCGGGCATGGAATCTCTTCTTCGAGCGATTTAGCCCAAAAGCCGTTGGCAAGGTAGTTATGTTCCAAGGTGCTGTTGCGTGCTATGTAAGAATAGCCACAGTGGTGGTTGGTAAATAGCAGCCCTTTGTCCGAAACAAATTCTCCGGTGCATCCGCTACCAAATAAAACTATAGCATCTTTCAGGCAGGCTTTGTTTATGCTATAGATATCGTCGGCCGAAATTTTCATACCCTTTTGTTGCATGTCGGCTTCGTTGCGTTTCAGCAACATAGGTATCCACATACCTTCGTCGGCTATCGATGGCAACCAAAATAGTGCTGCCAATAATGCGATGATTACTTTTTTCATTATGTTCTCTGTTTTGTGTGTTGTGTTTATTATTTATTTTTCTTTGTTTTTTTATTTAGTGCTTGTATTGTGTTGTATGCCATAAAGCCCATTGCATGTTCGATTGATGATTCGTCTATCATCAGGTTTGGGCGATGCAGGTTGGTGATGGGCGTATCTTTTATATGGGTGCCTACACGGAAATAGCATGCCGGTATCTTTTGAGCAAAGAAGGCAAAGTCCTCGGCTGTCATTCTTTGTTCCAACCATTCCACATTGTCATTTCCAAAGTATTCCACACCGTTGTCGAAGGTGTTTTGTGTGCATTGGTCGTCGTTTACCACGTATGGGTATCCAAAGTCGATAAACACATCGCAACTTCCACCCATGCTTTCGGCCACGCCTTGTGCTATGGAGGTAATTCGTTTATGAGCGTCCAATCGCCATTCTTCGCTAAAGGTGCGTATGGTACCCTCTATCTTCACTTCGTCGGGAATAATGTTGGTACGTCCTTCGCCTATCATTTTGCCAAACGAGAGTATGGTGGGCATCATAGGGTCGGCGTTGCGACTCACTATCTGTTGCATAGCCACTATTATGTGCGAGGCTATCACTATGGGGTCGATGTTCAAGTTTGGTGTTCCACCGTGTCCGCCACGTCCTTTCACAGTAAGGTATAGCTCGTCGGTGGAGGCCATGTACTTGCCTTTCTTCATACCTATTTTTCCGCTGTCCATCTCCGGTAGGCAGTGGAAAGCAAATATCTCGTTGGGCATTACATTGTCGAAAACTCCGTCTTGCATCATCATATATGCACCGCCGGGATACATCTCTTCCGAAGGTTGAAAAATAAGCATTACCGAACCTTCGAACTTGTGGCTAAGTGTAGTCAATATCTTGGCACAGCCTAATAGCGATGCGGTGTGCATGTCGTGTCCGCAGGCATGCATTACTCCGTCTACTTCCGAACTGAATGGCAAGCCTGTACACTCTTTTATGGGCAAAGCGTCGTAGTCGGCACGTAAAGCTATGCAGTAACTTTGGGGATTGTTGCCTTCTATCATGGCCATAACTCCCGTTTTGCCTATGCCTGTGTGTGGTTGCAAGCCAAACGAACGCAACTTGTCGGCCACGTATTCCATGGTGCCAAATTCTTGTTGCGATAGTTCGGGGTGGCGGTGCAAGTATCTGCGACATTCTATTATTTCGTCATAAAAGCTTTTTGCCAATACTTTTATTTCTTCTATCATTGACTGTGTTATGTTTTTCTAGTTTATATTATATTATTGTGTTGTTTAGCAAAATAGTTTACCAAAGAATAAAGATGTCTTATTTGGAGAACATTATCTTTTCGCTGTTGAACATCTTGGCCAATACGAATGAGAATATTCCTGCATAAATTATGTTCACCACTATGGTTATGGCTACGTTGGTTATGCTGTAGCCAAACGAAAATATACCCACCATGGCTTGTACACTATTATATATAGGTATCAAGTACCATGACATTGCCGTTTGTGCCTCGTTGCCTCCCACCATGGATGTTACACCTACCACCATTATCACTATCATGAGAGGCAACACCATGGTGGCAGCTTCTTTCACCGTTTTGGCGTAGGCCGAGATGACAGAAATCAACGAAATCATTATTAGCACGGTGGATAGTATTATACCAAGTAGCAACGCATAGTCCGATGTGGTGTATATGTTGGTTGGCAGTCCGTCGATGGCACCACCCATCAGTTTGGGCAACGACAGCATTGTTCCCAAAAAGCTGGACAAACCACTAAGTAAGGCTATAACGCTTAGGCTTATTATTTTGCCAAAAGCCAAATGGTTACGATTCATAGGCGTTACTAATAGTGTAGCTATGGTGCCACGTTCTTTTTCGCCGGCTATGGATTCGGGAGCCACTGCCACGCAACCCGAATACAGAAATATAAGCAATAGGAACGGCATCATCATAGAGAATATTTCGCCCATGGCGTCTTCGTCGGTGGCGAGGTCGAATGTTTCGTTGGCATTCTCTTCGCGGTAGCCGTTTATATCAAACTTATTGGATATACTCTTCTCGTATTCCTCCAGCATATAACGCACCTTGCTTTCAGCATTTTCCGACTCTACATTGGTAAAGTTGGAATACATAAGCACATTGGGTGCCACCTGTGTGGTGTCTAACACATTATAAGAGCTTATCGAACTGTCGAACTGCTGAGGAAATACCACTAACAATTCTATCTTTTTGGTTTCGATAAGTGTCTTAAGACTATCTACGTTCATATCGTCGGCATTGGTTATGTCCATATCCAACGAATCGAATATTGGTTGCACCGTCTCAGGCATATTCTGAACATACACTTTGGCACGATAGTCCTCGTCGGGAGCAAAGGTGTCTTTCAGCCCGTCGCCCATAAACGAGTAGATAAGGTATATAAGAAGTCCGGGCATTATAATGGTAGTGAATACCATACGCTTGTCGCCAAAAAAGCGGGCAAACTCCTTCTTTATTATAGTTAATATACTATTATTCATCGCTACCTCCTTTCATTTCGGAATATATATCAAAGAAACGGTCTTCCAACGATTTTCCTGCTTTTACGTTTTCCAAGGTGTCGCATACCGCCATCTTGCCATCTATTATTACTCCCACCCTGTCGCATAGCTTTTCTACAAGGCTGAATATATGAGTGGAAAGTATTATGCTTTTGCCTTCGGCACGCAATTCCAATAGGTAGTCGGTAACGGTTTTGGCTGTAAGCACATCAAGGCCATTGGTCGGTTCGTCGAATATTATTATATCGGGGTCGTGAACAAGGGATATTACAAGAGATACCTTCTGTTTCATACCTGTGGATAGGTTGGCTACCTTCACTTCGGCAAACTTGTCTATTCCAAACTTGGAGAACAGTTTGTTTCGGCGTTCGTCGCGAGTGGTTGGATCTATGGCATATAGCTCCGAAAAGAAGTTGAACAGGTAGTTTGGAGTAAAAAAGTCTTCGAGTTTAAGTTCGCTGGTAAGGAATCCTATACGTTCCCTCACTTGTTGTGGATTATTTGTCACGCTGTAACCGTCCACAGTGGCATCGCCTGCATCGGGACGTATAAGAGTGGCTATAATTCGCAGTGTGGTGGTCTTGCCTGCACCGTTGGGGCCAAGCAGTCCAAATATCTCGCCTTTGTAGGCCGAAAACGAAAGGTCGTCAACTGCCACCTTTGTTTTGCTGTTTGTTTTTTCTATCTTCTGTTGCTTCTTCGATAGAGTGAAGGTCTTTCTCAATCCCTCTGCAACAAGTATTTCTTCCATATTAATTTATATTATTCATTATTTTATATACAAGTAATTTGTCTGTTTTTTATCAGTATTCTAAAGTATGGACATTTACCATTTATAGACAAGTCTTTACCATTATCTCCTTTTCGAAACTGAATTATTTCGAATTGATTGGGATTAAATTTATGTAGAAAAGTGATAGGAACGCCCATAAATCCCGCATAGTCCATAGGTATATCCTGTGTTTTATTGATATTGATACCATCATAATTATCGTATCGTTGATATTCTGATTCGTTTCCTTTGTATCGTTTTGTCAGTATTATGCCTTCGTTGCGTTTAGCATTGTCCATATTTGTTAACCATAAACAATTATTAGGAGAAACAATTCTATTCCCCATATTGTCTATTCGTGCTTCGGTTCCATAAAGTTCATAATGTTCAGGAACAAAAAATCCGGATATTCCTCTACCAAGATTTATGCCTAACCATATCTTGTTTTCTTTTATTAAATTGAATATCTCTTTATATGTTATTGCATTGATATTACCAATAATCAAAAACGTTTTATTATACTTAATAAGTTGAGCTACATATTCTCGGAACAAAGAAAAAGGAGGATTGCTTACCACTATATCGGCTTCTTTCAATAAATTTATGCTTTCAGAACTTCTAAAGTCTCCGTCTTCTTTAAAGTATACAAGGTCCGAATTAGATGGTATTACATTTTCTGTTTCAGTTCCTGTGTATATATAATAGTAGCCACCATTAGATGATGTCGAATTAAATAGATCAATATTAGATTCTTTGTAACAAGACGATATTAATTTTTTTATACCCAACTCCTTGAAGTTTTCTGCAAAATAACGATAGAAATTACTAGTACAAGGGTCATCACAGTTGCAATATACCACCTTGTTTTTGAAGTGATTTCTGTAGTGTTGTAATTCGCTTTCGATGTCAGGAAGAAGCGTATAAAATTCATCACTTTTCAGTTTCTTTGCTTTCTGTAATAGTGTATTTTTTGCTTGTCTTGCCATGAAAATGATAATATATTATATTATTTTTGACGTGTTATCTGCTTAAATAAATCGCTTCCCAATACTTGAAGAGATGTTTTTGAAACATCAAGCATTATGTCGAATATTTCATTTGCAGTCCATTTATCTCCATTACCTTGTGTATAAATAGATGTTGCCTGAAGCATTATTGTTTTGTCTCCGTGTTTGACAAATTTATTCTTACATAAATTTGAATTTATAGGCATTCCATAATTTGCGGCTGTTAATCTATCTAACCTATTAAGCATTCCGGAATTATATTCAAGGGTAACTATTCTACCGTCAGGCCTTTTTACTTTGATGGTTTCTGTCAAAAAATTAGAACCCTCAAGAAATATAATATACGGAAAATGAGATTCACTCAGCATAAGATTAGCTATTTCCGAAATATTTTTATGCGATCGCTCTATTGCATTTCCTGCGAGCATTAAATCCTGACTATTGTTTTTCCCTACAAGTTTTCCTTTTTGTATATTTTCTATGTCCTTTCCTTGGTGTTTTGCTTCCGACACCAGTATTATTCTCCAATTGTCATTATCATCTTTAACTTCGATTATTCCTCCATCGGGTATTATACTCGAATTGGGAACAAAAAGTGTTTGTCCAAGTTCTGTATCTATTTTCTTTAATGCTTGATTAATTTCCTCTTTTCTAATACTCTCCCTGTATCTAAAGGTGAGCAAGGGAAATTCTTTACAAAGACAATCCATCACTGCATGAGATATTCTACCTATTGTTACATCGTGCAATTTTGCGTCTTCTCCAAATATGCCTATTACTCCTTTTGCGTTCTTTTGCTGCGATGTCAGTCTTTCCGATTGAGCCATTCTTTTTGTTGTTAAAGTTTAAAACAGGGATTAAGGCGTGCCTCAATCCCATTATCTCATATTATTGTTACTGGCAATATACTGCTGTGCCGGTGGCTATCACCATCATCATGCCGTTGTCGGCACCCAATGCCTGGTAGTCAATGTCTACTCCTACTATAGCGTTGGCGCCCAATTGTTCGGCTCGTTCTTCAAGTTCTTTCATGGCAGCGGTGCGAGCTTTCACGAGCTCTTCTTCGTAGCTTTTGGAGCGTCCGCCTATAACGTTGCGTACACTGGCAAACAAATCTTTAAAGGCGTTGATACCAACTATCACTTCGCCGGATATAACTCCTTTATAATCTATTATTCGTTTGCCTTCTATGCTGTTGGTCGTGGTTATTATCATAAGTTATTTGTTTATAGATTAATCCAATACTATTACACGTTCTATTTCTTGATACGGCTTGTTGTTGCGGTATATGGTTTGTTTGGTCCAGTTGCCGTTTTGGTCGTAAACGTATTCGTAGGCGTGTTTCCAATTTAGGTGTTCGTCGTAGTTAAACGAAATCATTTCGGTAACGTTGTCGTGGTCGTCGTAATAGGTTGTGGTGATGGCTATGAGGTTGCCGTCGGCAGCATAAAAACGCCATTCTGTTTCGTTGCCACGTTCGTCGTACTTATACATGTATGTTTGCATAAGGCTGTCGTTTACGTCATAAAATTCTATCTCGGTGCAGTTGCCACGATTGTCGTATTTATACACACGTTTTTCTTCTATGGTTCCGTCTTCGGTATAGCGTAGTTCTTCGAGCAATTTGTTATCTTTGCTATAGGTTGACGTTTCTTTTCGAACCATCTTTTCTTTGCTGCCATATACGGTGCGTTCCACACAGTTGCCACGTTCGTCGTTGAGGTAGGCCGTACGGGCTGTAATGTTGTAGTTGCGGTCGTATTCGTTCCAGCCAAGCCAGTAGCCGTTTTTGTCGAAATAATACGAATAATAGGTAAACTTGTTGCCTGCGGTAGTAAACTTGTCTTCGAGGTTGCCTCGTAGGTCGAAGGTGATAGAGTCGGTCGACACCAATTGGCGTTTGCCGTCTTTGTCTATAATATTGCTATTGTAGGTGTATACCACCATGTAGTTTACATTGCCTCTCAATCCCATCTTTTCGGTAGAGTTGCGATATTTTTTTGCTGCAAATGCACTTCCCATTGCTATGGAAAGAATCAATGTTGTTATGATAAACTTCTTATTCATTTTATTGTGTATTTATTCATTATCGTTGTTAAAAGTGTTTTTGTGGCGTGTTTTCCATACAAAGAACCCTATAGCGGTAGCCAATGTGATAACTCCTCCAATGGTGTATGCCGCGATATGCGGCAAGCCGAAGCCTTCTTTTTGGGCTATAAGTATGAATGTAGAACAAACCATTGTCATAAATAACGCAGGAATGAGCGTTATAATATATGGTTTTTGTTTTTCTGCCAAATAAATTGTTATTGCCCATAATGTGAACACCGAAAGCACTTGGTTTGCCCAAGCAAAGTATCGCCATATAATGTCGAACCCTTGTGCATCGCCAATCTCCCAGATAAGTATTCCTGCGGTGGCCAAGAATATAGGTATTGATATTATAAGACGTTTGCGTATAGGCTTTTGGTCGTAGTTGAGGAAATCGGCTATTATAAGGCGTGCCGACCGTAAGGCAGTGTCGCCCGAAGTGATGGGGGCAAATATCACACCCATTATGGCCAATAATGCTCCGGCTGTGCCTAACCAATTCTTGGTTATAAAGTCCACTATCACCGAGGCTCCTTTGCTTACGTCCACTGCCTCGCGACCGCTATCGGGGTCGAAGAAGAAGTAAGTGGCTGCCGCTGCCCATATAAGAGCTACTATACCTTCGGCTATCATGGCACCATAAAATATAGGGCGGCCTTGCTTTTCGTTGGTCATACAGCGTGCCATAAGTGGCGACTGTGTGGCATGAAATCCCGATATGGCTCCACAGGCTATTGATATAAACATCATAGGAAATATAGGTGTTGCGTCGGGGTTGGGCATTTTGTTGTCGAGGCCGTCCCAAATCTCAGGCAATGCCGGTTGATTTATAAGCATCGAAACCAATATGCCAAAAGCCATAAACAACAAGCATATACCGAATAAGGGGTATATCTTGCCTATAATCTTATCGATGGGCATAAGCGTTGCCAATAGGTAGTAGGCTATTATTATCAATATCCAAAAGTACACATCGATGCTTGGCACAAGGTTTGCCAACAGCTTTGCCGGACCATCAACAAATACCACTCCCACCAATATCATAAGGAACACCATAAAGGCACGCATAAACTGCTTTACGCCGTTGCCCAAATATTTGCCATGGATTTCGGGCAGACTTATTCCGCCGTTACGCAACGAAATCATACCGGCAAGATAGTCGTGAACGGCACCGGCAAAAATACTTCCAAATACTATCCACAAAAACGATGCCGACCCATATTGTGCTCCCATTATGGCTCCAAAAATAGGCCCCAATCCTGCAATATTAAGGAATTGGATAAGAAAAATACGCCATGGTTTCATGGGTATATAATCGATGCCGTCCTGCTTGGTGTAGGCAGGCGTTACTCGAGCGGCATCAACGCCAAATATTTTTGCTATCAGCTTGGAATACAAAAAATAGCCAAGCAGCAAAAGTGCAATCGATAATATAAAACTAATCATAACCAAACGTTTTATTTGTAGGCACAAACGCTGCATGGGCAACGCTTTGCACTCTCTAAAAATCAAATGCAAAGATACGAAAAAGATTTCAATTACGAAAGAGATTTTTTTCTTGTCAGGTTGTTTCGCTTTCTTCGAGCCGTTATAATGCCATTTCTTTGGCACTTTTTCGGCCCGGCAAATGTTAAACAAAATCCGCAAATGTTAAATGAGTATCATTTCTCTCTCCCGACGAAGTGAAATTTTCCTCGTGATGTGACGAAAAATTCCACTCGATGTTTGTGCAAAAACATCGGGAGAGAAAATTTACACCCGGGTATGAAACGAATTACACCCGGGTGTGGGTGTGTTTTTGGTATACCATCACCGGAATTGCGGAATGCAATACATTTTTGAAAAACTACCCACTATTGATAATCAGCTATTTACACCAATAACTTCGCGAGAGTGGGATATTTGGCTGCTCAAAGATGTTTGATTGAAAAATATCCAATTTTTCGAGTTAAATGGAATGATGTTAATATGTGATAATTTTTATAATGGTGTTAAATATAGCCGGAGGGGTGATTTTATCGTGAAAAGGAGGGAATAAAAAAATACACTTGTGTATTTGATAATAAAATCTTATATTTGCAAAAATAAGCCAACGAAGGTGTTGCCACTTATATATGTGTATATTAGTGAGTAATGAACTTTTGGCGAGATATGTAATACATTAAATTATAATGAAAAAGATACTGATTTTATTCTTTTTGCTACTAAGTGTAGGCGGTGTAGTCAAAGCCCAAGATATGAGCGTGGGGTTGTTTGAGTTTTTGGAACGCGACATGTCGGCACGAATGGCTAAGGTGCGTGATGTGAATAGCGATTTGTGTGCGTTGCTAAAAATCGAAACGGTGGAAAAAGGTTTCGAGTTTAGTGGTTGTATAATAGAAAAAACCGAGCAAAAAACCGGCGAGATATGGGTATTTGTGTCGCCGGGAGTGAGGTTTATAACTATCAAGCACCCGAAATTCGGAGTGTTGAGGAATTATAATTTTCCGCAGTCCATTCAAAGTGGTTGTGTATATCAAATGCGGTTGCTTACCAAAAAAGAAGAAAAAATGGATTCTACCGACATTACCAAGATAGTGGATGCCCGTTTGGAGGAATTGCTTGCCAAGCGTTTGGCAGAGCTTGAAGCAGCCCAAAAACAACAGTTGCAACAGCAGGCTCAACAGCAGCAAACAGAAAAAGACAAGGAGAAAAAAGAAAAAGAAGAAAAGAAAAAAGCTGAAAAGCAGCAGAAGAAGAAAGAAAAGAAAGTGAAAGAAAAAGAAGTGCGAGACAATAAAACTTTTGTGATGTTGAATGCTTCGCAATGGCCTCAGAATGATTTGTCGTTGGGTTTTACTGTAGGCAGAATGTATAATCGCATAGGGTGGTATGCAAGTGTGGCTTCGAATTTTAAATTCGAAGCATTGAAAGCCGATTATATCACAAGCATTTATGGTCAAGACGGCTCTGTTTTTATTGAATCAGGCGAAGGCCATCTTGATGATATATATGATCATTCTCATCTTTCTGCTACTGCAGGTGTTATGATTAAGGTGTTTGAACCCATGTCGTTGAAACTGGGTGTTGGCTATGGTTGCAGGTATTATGCTGCCACTATCGACAGATTGGTTATGGACGAAAATATCAGACAAAAATATCAAGATTACGGTCTTATAGCTTTAGACGAATATTCCGCCCGGGGGTTGGAACTCTCGGCAGGTTTAAATTTCATTATCGGAAAAGTGGCACTCTCGGTTGATGCATTGTTGTTGGACAACGAGACTATTGATTTTAGATTTGGAATAGGTTATTCTTTTTAAATAGGAAATGGACATGGAAAAAGGATTTAAAATATTAGCTTTTATATGCTTGCTTGCAGGAATAGGATTAGTGTCGTGCGAGAAAACATACATATATTTGGACGAGGAAGAACCGGAAGCACCAATTTATGAGGAACCCGGACCAAATATGGTTGTGGAATTTGATCGGTCTGTGTGGGTTGCAGAGAGATTTGAGACTCAAGTGTCGCCTACTTATCCATACATTATTTCTGGCGGCTGGATGACAACCGAGAATCAATTTCCTCGGTTTGAGTGGGCTATAACAATAATAGAGGAAGGGATTTATGAAGATGTGATTGATGCAAATTCCTGCTCCTATGGTAATGGAATTATACAGCGGGTAGAGTATTATCGAGATGCAAGTTATATGATTGACGGCGCTGCTTATGGTGATTGGTGGGCGAAAGAAGTTAAAATTAATATAGAAAATATTGATTTAACATCACTTAAAATTTCTTTTGATGTAACAGCTACTATGTTTGAAGCGTTATCTGCATTAGAATACGACGAAAGTCAAAGTACTTATCTAATAAACCTGAGTCCGGAGTTATTGTCAACTGCAGATACAAAAAATCTGAATATTAGTGCAAGTAATATTCCACTTGTATTAGAATAATAAAAAAAGGAACATATAAATAAACTTATGTAACCAAGAAATAAACACACGGAACGAAGCGTTGCGTGCATAAAAATAGAAACAAATATAAACGTACAACAATTAAATATTACAGAAAATGATAAATATAGCATTATTTGGAGCACCGGGAGCCGGTAAAGGAACACAATCGCAAATGTTGGTAGAAAAATATGACCTTTCATACGTTTCGACAGGCGATATGTTGCGTAAAGAAATTGCCGAAGGCACAGAACTTGGCAAACGTATTAAAAGTATAATGGATGCCGGAGAATTGGTGTCGGACGAAATAGTAGTGGAAATAATAGAAAAAATTATTGCCACCAACACTCGCAAGGGTATTCTTTTCGATGGTTTTCCACGCAATGTGGCTCAAGCCGAAACATTGGAAAACTTATTGAAAAACCACGGCACAGAACTATTGTGTATGGTAAGTTTGGACGTTCCACGCGAAGAACTTATACGCCGTATGCTTGAACGTGCCAAAGTGTCGGGTCGTTCGGACGACAACGAAGAAACCATCAAAAATCGTTTGCACGAATACGAAAGCAAAACATTGCCTGTGGCTGACTACTACAAAGGAAAAGGTTTGTACGTAGAAATAAACGGTTACGGCGATATACAAGAAATATCGAACAATATAATGGCGGCTATCGACGCTAAAATAGCTGCAAAATAACCAAACTACAGTGAATTCGAATTTTGTAGATTATGTAAAAATATGCTGTCGCTCCGGTAAAGGCGGTGCGGGGTCGGCTCATTTGCTGCGTGTTAAATACAATGCCAAAGCCGGTCCCGACGGCGGCGACGGTGGTCGTGGCGGACACATAATACTGCGTGGCAACAAGCAGATGTGGACGCTATTGCACCTCAAATACACCAAACACGTGTTTGCCGAAGACGGCGAAGCCGGTGGCCACAACCTTTGCACCGGTCGCGAAGGTAAAGACCAAATATTGGATGTGCCACTGGGTTCGGTGTGTCGCGATTTCGAAACGGGCGAGCAACTCTGCGAGATAGTGGAAGATGGCCAAATGGCTGTTATAGTAAAAGGAGGTAGAGGCGGATTGGGCAACGACCACTTTAAGTCGGCAACCAATCGCACTCCGCGTTATGCACAGCCGGGCGAACCACGTGTGGAACGCTGGGTAATAATAGAACTTAAAATGCTTGCCGACGTAGGATTGGTAGGTTTCCCAAATGCCGGAAAATCGACATTGCTATCGGTGATATCGGCTGCCAAACCCGAAATAGCCGATTATCCTTTCACTACTTTGGTGCCAAACCTTGGTATGGTGCGTTATCGCGACGACCGTTCGTTTGTGGTGGCCGATATACCGGGCATCATCGAGGGAGCTGCGGAAGGCAAAGGATTGGGACTACGGTTTTTGAGACATATCGAGCGAAACTCGATACTGCTCTTTATGGTATCGTGCGACTGCGAGGATATAAAGAAAGAATATCAGGTGCTGTTAGGCGAACTGAAAAAATATAATCCCGAGCTGTTGGACAAAAAACGCATATTGGCTGTTACCAAATGCGATATGATGGACGAAGTGATGATGAAGCAGTTGAAGCGGACACTGCCTCGCACTTTGGATACGATAATGATTAGCTCGGTGGCAGGAATGAATATAATGGAGCTTAAAGACCTTATTTGGAAAAAACTAACCGAGTCGTATGTTGGAGACACTGAATAGCCTCGACACGAAGTCTTTTTATTGGATAAACAGTCATCACTGCACTGCTTGCGACTATATTATGTGGACGCTAAGTCAGGGTTGGTCGTGGGCTATAGTGTTGGTTGCCGTATTGGTTTTTGTAACAATGCGAAAAGAGCCCAAGAAGGTGCTTTTTGTATTGTTGGGCATAGCACTATGTTTTTTGCTCGGCGACCGCATTTCGGTGATGGGGTTCAAAGAGGTGGTGATGCGTTTAAGGCCATGTCATGCACTGCCCGATGTGCGTTTGTTCGACGGGCATTGCGGTGGGCAATATGGTTTTGTGTCGTCGCACGCTGCCAACTGTTTTGCGTTGGCCTCGTTTTTGGCTTTTCGCTATTGCCGAAAGGTTAAAGCATTGCCATACACATTGTTTGTGTGGGCTGCATTAGTGGCATATAGTCGCCCCTATTTGGGTGTTCACTATCCCGGCGATATAATATGTGGAACTTTGGTAGGATTAGGTTGCGGCAGTTTGGCTTATTTTATAGTAGAATGGATAGAAGCTAAATATATGTCCTACAAAGCTAAACACAACAAAAATACTATTTGATATCATACAATATAAATAACCTTATAGATATGAAACGAGTTCTTGTTACCGACAAAACACATCCCATATTGTGCGAGAAATTGCAAGCGGCAGGCTATCACTGCGATGTGCAAGCCGACTTGTCGTACAACGAGCTGTTGGAAGTGATAAACAACTACGATGCTCTTGTGGTGCGAAGCAAGGTAGAAATAGATAGAAATTTTTTGGACAACACACATACCCTTAAGTGTATAGGCCGCGTGGGTGCAGGCATGGAAACAATAGATGTGGAGTATGCCGAACAAAAAGGAATACGATGCCTAAATTCGCCCGAAGGAAATAGAGACGCTGTAGGAGAACACGCTTTGGGTATGCTGCTCGCTTTGTTTAATAATATGGTTAGGGCAAACAACGAAATCAGAACCGGTTTATGGAAAAGAGAAGCCAATCGAGGATTGGAAATAAAGGGCAAAACAATAGGAGTAATAGGTTTTGGAAATATGGGTAGTTCGTTTGCCAAACGTCTTAGAGGGTTTGAATGCAATATAATAAGCTACGATAAATATAAAAAGAATTATGCTCCCGAATATGTGGAGGAAGTGGAATTGGACGAATTGTTCGAACGTGCCGATGTGGTAAGTTTTCATGTGCCACTCACTGCCGAAACGCATTATATGGCCGATGCCGATTTCTTTAATTCTTTTTCCAAGCCTATTTACTTGATAAATACGGCTCGTGGTGCTGTGGTCAAAACCGTCGATTTGGTGTCGGCAATGCAAAGTGGAAAGGTATTAGGAGTGGCTCTTGATGTTATAGAATACGAAAATATGTCGAAAGATGGGTTGGACTTGGAAACCCTCTCTGCCGATTTTAAATATTTGTTACAAGCCGACAATGCTGTGCTTACCCCTCATATAGGAGGTTGGACAGTGGAATCGAAATATAAGTTAGCCGATGTGTTGGCCGACAAGATAATAGATGTATTAAACAGACAATAAAGTGTTATGATAATAATAGATGACTGTATAATATCGGAAAACATTGCCGAAAAGAAGTTTTGTTGCGACTTGAGTGTATGCAAAGGTTGTTGCTGTATTGAGGGCGATGCCGGGGCACCTTTGGAAAAGAAGGAGATTGCGATATTGAAAAAAATATATCCCGACGTAAAGCCATATATGACAGATGAGGGCATAGCCGAAGTAGAAAAAAACGGAGTGTCGGCATTAGATCCTGCCGAAGAGCTTTGCACTCCACTGGTCAATGGCAAAGAATGCGTGTATATGTGTTGGGATAATGGAATCGCGATGTGTGCTATCGAAAAAGCCTACCTCGACAATAAGATAGATTTTCGCAAACCTGTTTCGTGTCATCTATATCCGATACGAGTGGATAATTATAGAGATTTTAAAGCCGTAAATTATCACGAATGGGATATATGTAACTGTGCTGTAAAATTAGGCAAAGAGGTTGGTGTGCCATTATATAAGTATTTGAAAGAACCTTTGATACGCAAATTTGGCACTAAATGGTACGAAGAATTGGTTGTTAGGTGTGAAGAGTATTTGGAATAACTCGTTGGAGTGAGAAGTTGCTTATAGGCAATTTCTGAAAATTGCTTTGCAAGTGATTTGTGATTTTTTACTATAAAGATTTCTACTTTCTTTTGATTGAGCATAGCAGGCTATGCGATTGAAAAAGAAATAGAAAGATTTCAGTAAAAAACGTAAAGCACTCAAAAGTTTCAAAGAATATTCTTCTATCATTCCGAAACGTGGAATTTTTAAGATTTGCCTATAGTTGCAAAAGTCATTTGAATTGTGTATCTTTGCATTCGCAAAACAAAATGAAAGTTTTTTTCTTTTGCGTGTAAATAATTGTCAGTTATAATAATATAGATATACATATTTTGAAAATATGAAAAAAGAAATAGTTTTGAGTGGTATTCGACCTACCGGAAATTTACATTTAGGGAATTATTTTGGTGCATTGCGAAACTTCATAAAGATGCAAGAAGAGTATGAATGTTATTTTTTTATAGCCGATTACCATTCGTTGACAACGCATCCCAATCCTGATAATTTGTACAATAACGTTAGACAAATTCTCATCGAATATTTGGCTGCCGGTTTAGATCCCGAAAAATCTACCATATATGTTCAAAGTGATTTGCCCGAAACAGCAGAATTGTATTTGCTGTTGAACATGAATACATACCTTGGCGAACTTCAACGTGTAACCTCGTTTAAGGATAAGGTGCGTAAGCAACCCAACAATGTAAATGCCGGTTTGCTTACTTATCCTACACTTATGGCTGCCGATATATTGATACATCGAGCAACAAAAGTTCCGGTGGGTAAAGATCAAGAACAACACTTGGAAATGACACGTGTGTTTGCCAATCGATTCAATAATATGTATAACAATGAGGTATTTCCGCTACCTCAGGCATTTAATTTTGGCAACGAATTAGTGAAAATACCGGGATTGGATGGAAGTGGCAAGATGGGAAAATCGGAAGGCGAAGGCAATGCAATATTCTTAAATGAAGAACCTGCTTCGATAAAGAAAAAGATAATGAAAGCCAAAACAGATTCGGGACCTACACAGATGAATCAAGAAAAACCGGTAGAGATAGAAAACTTGTTTACATTGATGAAGGTGGTATCGTCGGCCGATACCGTGGCCTTTTTTGAAGAAAAGTACAATAAATGCGAAATACGTTACGGCGATATGAAAAAGCAATTGGTTGAAGATATGGTAGCTTTTACCGGTCCATTCCGCAAGCGTATAGCAGAGCTGTCAAGCAACGAAAAATATTTGCAACAGGTGATGCAAATGGGAAAAGAAAAAGCACACGAAAGTGCAAAACAAACCATGAACGAAGTGCGTAAAACTTTAGGCTTTAGAATGTACTAATCAAAATAGTTTTTCGAACAAAAGTTATTTTGTGGTATTTGTTGTTATAAATAGATATGAGTTCAAAAATGAAAACATCGCACGTAGCATTAATTATCTCTGTAGCATTGACTATAGGAGTCTTGTTGGGTGTTTGGCTGTCGCCGGTATCGAAGAACGAAGCCGTTTTCGACCAACACACAACCCGAACTATTGAACAAAGTACTAAATTAAATAGCATACTACAAGTTATATTAGAAAACTATGTTGATACAATTTCAGTAGAACAACTCGAAGATAATGCCATTCGTAGTTTGTTGGACAATTTAGATCCTCATTCTGCTTACATATCTAAGATGGAGTTTAAATCCGAAAGAGAGACCATTACAGGGCTATTTGAAGGTATAGGTATTACTTTTCGAATAGAGGACGATTCTGTTTATGTGATACAGGTGCTTGACGGCGGTCCGGCCGAAAAAGTAGGAATGCTGAATGGCGATAGAATAATAACCATTAATGATACCAATGTGTCCGGAATAGGGATAAATATTAACGATATTCCTAAAAAATTAAAAGGGCCCAAAGGAACAATGGTCAAAGTAGGAGTAAAACGAGAAGGAGTTTCGGAACTTTTAAATTTTGATATACGAAGAGATGTTATCTTGACGCATAGCGTTTCGTATAGTGGCATGTTAGACGATGAAATAGGATATATACATCTAACCACATTTTCGGCCACTACCTATAAGGAAGTATATAATGCTATAAGAGATTTAAAGAGTCAGGGAATGAAAAAACTGATATTTGATTTGCGAGACAATGGAGGAGGTCTACTACATCAGGCAATAAATGTTGTGGATATGTTTTTGCCGACTAATCAACTTATAGTGTATACCGAAGGCCGTAACGAACCACGTTCTGAAAGTTATTCTCGTGCGGGTGGCTTATTCGAAAAAGGCGATCTCGTGGTTATGATTAACGAAACTTCGGCTTCGGCTAGCGAAATAGTGGCAGGTGCTATACAAGACAATGATAGAGGCACGATTGTTGGGCGACGTTCTTTTGGAAAAGGATTGGTGCAAGAACAGTTTGAAATGGTAGATGGCTCAGCATTCCGTCTTACTGTTTCTAGGTACTATACTCCTTCCGGAAGATGTATACAACGTCCATACGACAAGGGAACTGATGAATATTATCAAGAATTCTTGTCGCGGGTAATGATGGATATGATGGCCGATTCTTTAATACAAGAAATCACAGATACAACCAAATATTATACAAGAGAAGGACGAGTGGTATATGGGGGTGGAGGTATATATCCTGATGTAATATTACCATACGAACGAGACACTTTATTGATATATTACAACAAAGTACTTCAAAAGGGTTTGTTGTACAAATATGCATTCGATTATACTGAAAAGAATAGAACGACATTAATTAGCAAATATCCTAATTCAGATTATTTTGTAACGAATTTTGTTGTAACGAATACTATGTTTGAAGACTTTGTTGCAAACACAATAAAAAAGGGAATAAAGCGTGACAATAAGTCGTTGAAAGTTTATGGCGATGAAATGAGAACATTGCTTAAAGCCTATATTGGAGAATTATTGTATGGCAAAAACACTTTTTACGAAGTGTATTTGTCGATAGATAAAGAATTGCAAAAAACTATAGATATAATAAAGAAATAATAGTCTTATGAATAAAGTAAGTTTAAGTTTTTTATTTGTTGCTATTACGTTATTTTCTACACTGTTTGCACAAAAAGCAACAGTGTCGGGAAAAGTTGACCATAAAACTCAACTGAGATATAGCAGCATTGTAGTAAATCAAGTAAAAGGCAACACCCTCGTTCCTGTCGACACAGCTACAATCGACGAAAAAGGAAATTACAAATCTATATTGGAAGTACAACAACCAACACTATTTGTTGCAAAATTTATGCCGTCGCAAAACGAAATAACATATTGGTTTTTATTGCCTAAAGAGAAAGTAACATTGAATTATCAAGTTGATTTGTACCCAATACTTGTCGGTGTAAAGGGATCCAAAAATATGGAAGTGTTTAGAGGATTCACCGATAAAAACAAGGATGTCGAATTGCTAAATAGAGAATATCCTGTGGCAGATGATGTTAGAAAAAAAGAAATAGAAAAAGAATTTATCAATCTTTATCCAAAAGTTCAAAATGATATAAAGGAATATATATTGGAGAATAAAAATGTGTTGATGTCGGCGTTTATTGTAACATGTTTCGATCAAGAATTCGCTAAATATGTTTCGTTATATGAGTCGGTTAGAGATGCATTAATAAAAGAATACCCCAATGATCCTTATGTAAAAAATATTGACGAACGACTAAAGAAGAGTCTTTTCGAAGGAAGTTTAGCTCCGGATATTGTTATGGATTCACCTGATGGTAAAAAACTTAAATTGTCTGATTTGAGAGGGAAAGTTGTTTTGATTGATTTTTGGGCATCGTGGTGTGGTCCATGTCGACGCGAAAATCCAAATGTAGTGAAGTTGTATGAAAAATACAAAGATAAGGGGTTTGAAATATTCAGTGTTTCGTTGGATAAAGACAAGACGGCTTGGATAAAAGCGATAAAAGATGATAATTTGAAGTGGACAAACCATGTGAGTGATTTAAAATATTGGAGTTCGGAAGCAGCTAAGTTGTATGGTGTGTCTTCAATTCCATCGACAGTACTTATTGATAAGGAAGGACGAGTAATAGCGAAAAATTTAAGAGGTAGGGATTTGGAACTTAAAATGAAAGAAATATTTGGAGAATAGGTGTAACCATATTGGCAAATAAACGTAAAAATAATGCAAAATAATTGATAAAACATCAAACATAACTCAAAAAAATGTGTTTTTTTGGGAAGATAAAGTAAAGAAAATAACAAAATTACTACGAGATAAAGTATAAAAGTTAAGGCGATGACACAATGTGGCATTTCTAAGATAGTTAGTGATTATCAGACGAATAAAAAAACTTGTTTCTTTGAATACACAAGATGTAAATAAAAAAAATGAACGAATTTGCGAAAAAAGTAATTATAATTGAAAAAATATGTGTATCTTTGCAAATTAAAATTCAGTAAAGAAA